>NZ_JAEQCI010000201.1:0-5899 GCF_020738565.1 Microcoleus sp. PH2017_12_PCY_D_A
AATTCAGAGGACTGAAGTCCTCACTACGAACCGGGCTGATGCAACTTCATTCCTCATAAATTCAGAGGACTGAAGTCCTCACTACGAACCGGGCTGATGACCGGATTTTACGAAAAGTCACCAATTTTCAAGTTTCCAAAAGTTCCAATAACTCAGCCTCCGAAAGCAGTTCTATTCCCAAAGATTGAGCCTTCTCCAACTTAGAACCAGCATCTTCCCCCACAACCACATAATCGGTTTTAGCACTCACAGAACCTGTGACTTTTCCTCCAGCTTTGACAATCAAATCCTTAGCTTCATCTCGTTTTAGAGTCGGCAAAGTTCCCGTCAGCACAAAAGTTTTGCCTGCAACTTGTAAATTTTTGTCTGCTAAATTATGACTTTTTACTTCTGAATGCAATTGCAATCCCGCAGTTTGCAACCGTGCAATTAAACTTTGATTTGCCGGAACTCGAAACCATTGATAAACAGCTTGTGCAATTTCCGGGCCGATGCCGTAAACTCCCTCAATTCCTGCCGCCGATACCGCTGCTAACTCTTCCACATTGGCAAACCTTTCTGTCAGCAATTGAGCGTTGACACTGCCGACGTGGTGGATGCCCAAACCGTAAAGTACCCGCGCATAAGGTTGATTTTTCGATCGGGCGATCGCACTTACCAACTTTTCTGCTAACTTTTTACCCATGCGTTCCAAAACCATCAATCTCTCAGCAGTCAAATCAAACAAATCCGCCGCCGACTGCACCAGATTGCTATCAACCATCTGCTGCACCAACTTTTCCCCAACACCGTTAATATCCAAAGCATCCCGGCTGCAAAAATGAATCAGGGAACCCCTCAAAATCGCCGGACAAGACGTGTTGATGCAGCGAGTCACGGCCTCCCCCTTTTCGCGAACCACAGGCTGCGTACATTCGGGACAGCAGCTAGGCATTTGAAAAAGTTGAGCATTTTCGGGACGAAGTTCCGGTAAAACTCGGACAACTTCTGGTATAATTTCCCCAGCTTTTCTGACAATTACAGTATCGCCTATGTGGAGGTTGAGTTCGGAAAGTCGATCGCTATTGTGGAGAGAAGCCCGCGAAACCGTCGTTCCAGCCAACTGCACCGGTTTGAGTTCCGCTACGGGAGTCAGAGCCCCGGTTCTCCCGACTTGCACAGTTATTGCTTCTACAATTGTAGGGACTTCGGCCGCAGGATACTTAAGGGCGATCGCCCAACGCGGAAACCTCTGAGTAAAACCCAATTGTCGTTGCAGCCCAACCGAATTAATCTTAACAACAACCCCATCAGTCATGTAAGGCAAATTTCGCCGTTCAGTATCCCAATATTCGTAATACTCCCGCACCTCATCCAACGAAGAGCAAATTTTGCGATTTGGATTCACCTTAAACCCGATTCTTCGCAACAATTCCAAAGATTCCCCTTGCGTCTTTTCCTCATTATCCTCATCTAAATGCAGAGTATAAGCAAAGAAATCCAACCGTCGCTTGTCCACAATTTTAGAATCCAACTGCCGCAGAGTACCCGCCGCAGCATTGCGAGGATTAGCAAACAATTGTTCCCCCGCCTTTTCCCGTTCCCGATTAATTTCCTCAAACACAGCCAAAGACAAAAAAGCCTCTCCCCGCACTTCCACCACAGGCGGCGGATTATCTAAATTAAGCTTGAGAGGAATCGAGCGAATAGTCTTAACATTTTGAGTGATGTCCTCTCCCGCAATCCCATCTCCCCGCGTTGCACCGCGAACCAAAACCCCATTTTCATAGGTTAACGCTAAAGCAGAACCGTCAATTTTTAACTCGCAAACATAGGAAACCCCCCCCTGCCCCCCCTTGCTAAGGGGGGGAGTAATTTCTTTGTTTTCCTCGTTGCTAAGGGGCGGTGAAATTCCATCTTGTTCCCCCCCTTGACAAGGGGGGGTTAGGGGGGGTGCAATTCCATCAAGGGGCGGTGAAATTTCATCTTGTCCCCCCCCTTGACAAGGGGGGGCTAGGGGGGGTGCAATTCGCTGCCAGCGTTCCTGCCATTTTGCCAATTCCTGAAGATTAAAAGCATTTTCCAAACTGTAGAGAGGAATATTGTGCTTGACGCTAAAAAATTGAGTAGCCGGCTTTTCTCCCACGCGCTGAGTCGGACTTTCGGCCGCAATCAATTCAGGATAATCTGATTCTAACTCTTGCAACTCTCGGTAAAGGCGATCGTACACCTCATCAGCCATAATCGGCGCATCAAGAACATAATAAGCATAGCTAGCTTCCTGTAGCTGCTGCCTCAATTGTTTAACTCGCTGCTGAATTTCTGGTTGCATCATAAATGTTGTGTTTATTTATAAAACTATTGCGGTCGGGTGCGTCGCTATTATATTGTCGATAGCAGCTAGGAATTTTTCGCGGATCACCTACGAATTAAGTCTACCGTATTGTATTATAGCTCAAACAAAAACGAGCCAGCAAGTAGAAAATATAAAAATTTTCTAATGATGACTCGCCTCCATCAATCATAAATTATGCCAAAACAATCTCACAAATTTAGATCGGAAAAATCGCTAAACTTTTTGTTGTTATCCCCGGATATGGAAGGTTGAAGATTATCACCATCTTTTTCAACCTTCGAGTTGCCGTTGGTGCGGGATTTGATCGAATCTTGAGAGTTCGGCTTGGTGAAAGCAAGCGGTTCAGCGTGTTCGACTTGAAATACGTTGGCGTAGAGATTGGCAATAATCTGTTTGCCGCCCTGGGTCAATTCCAAGTAGTTCAAAGCTGCTGGAATGTAGGGGAAAACTCCGTTCCAATAAAACTTGGCGTAATTTTGCCGCAAATCTCCCGGGGATTTGTAGCCCAAGATTTTATTAGTGCCGACTTCCTCAAATTCGTAGAATAGGGCGCTGATTTTGCGGAGGTAATTTGGGTCACTCAACTGACCGATTAAATCGGCGGCCCTGGCGAGCCCAGAATAGTTGTTTCTGTCTTGATGGGTTTCGCTAGCAGGAACTGGGAAGCGTGTCAACTCAATATTGCGCTTGATTTGTTCGGCATCAATTAATGTGTGGCCGCCGAAGCGTTCGTCAATTACGAGTTTTCCTCGATCGACATGATAAGGAGTTAGACTAGCAGAAGTGGCGCCGATCGCCACAGAAACCATGCCTCCATCTATACCAGTAGCGTAGAGTCCCACAGATTCTTGGTCTTGCCGGCAAACACCTTTCACGTAGCCGATATCGTGGCACAGCAGCGAGATCAGGTAGTGCAGCCAATCTTCCGGCGACACACCCCCTTCGCGAATATGTTTCCCCCGCAGAATCTCTTGTCCCACCAAGGCCACGAGCATTGTGTGTTCCACATTGTGGTAAAGAGCATCGCAGTTAGCGATGTTTTCGAGAGCCATCGTCCCCGCCCAGGCGATAATTTCAGGGTAGTCAGGCTTGTACTTGCCGTAGGTGCGGCGGTAGCCGGCCTGTAGCTCTTGCACAAAAGCGTCAATCAGGATGGCAGTTGCATTGAACATGATAAATTCTCTCACTCAGGCTATAGTTGCAAACTCGATCGCAAATATCTGGGATAGCTGAAACAATAATCAATGGGCATTAGAGTAGGTTTGACCCCTCGCCCAAAGACGGATACAAGCGCCGGCTTAAGTCCTAGATGCTCCCCAAATTTTAGACCCAAGTTTCAGCTTCCAGATTCATCTGCCGAGTAAATCTCAAATCTCAAATCTCAACTCTCAACTCTCAACTCCATTCACCCCTCGGCGTTGAATTTTAAAGTTCAGCTAGTCTTGTTAGGTCAGAAAATTGCTCTTTTGGATATACTTCCCACGATAACCTAATTTCCCAATTATAAAGATCGATTTTTTGGTATTAAATATTAGTGAAACTATTTACATCGTTTCACCGACTAATTATTAGAAGTTCTAGGTGTTAAAGTTATGAACTGTCTGTTTCCGAGTCTCTCCACTGCGGCCATTCGCGCGAGGCGGTCGATCGCCCCAAAATACCTAGGATTGTTTGCATTCACGGCTGTTTGCACCGCAGCACCGGCCTTGGGAGCAGAGCGAATCTACGTAACTTACGGGCCGCTAGAAGTCTCAGTGCCGATCGAATCCCTGACACTCTTCGCCAAAGAAGGCAAAATAGACTCAAACTTGGACGGCTTCGCTCAGTACGCCAAACCAGCACAGCTAGCGGAGATTCGCAACGGCCTGCAAGCCAAAGCAGAAATCAGCCACGTGACGATCGCCCAATTCCTTTACACACCGCAAGGAGAAGTGCTGCTGGAACGCTTGGGGCGAGTAATTCAAACCAAAGCTCGGCAGCCCGGATTTTATGCCATCCGAGCGGCCCTAATTTTAGCAGCCTCAGATCCTGAAGGCATGACAATTCTCAACGTGCTGCGGAAATTCCCCACTTACGGCATCAGGATTGACATTGCGCGCGGCTTGGGTATCGCCAACGAGCTGACATCGCTGATCAACCGTTCCAATCGGACGATCGCCGGAGTCGCCAAGTTGTCGGAAACACAAGCAGCCGAGGAGTCTGGGATACCGCCCGCCGAAATGCTACAGATCCAGGAAAAGGGCCCCTACAATTGGAAAAAATCATCGGTAACTTTGACGAGTCCAAATCGCGATCGCACCTTTAATATCGACATTTACCTCCCGCTCAAAAGTCCGCAACCGGCTCCTGTCGTAGTAATTTCCCACGGTTTAGGTTCCGATCGCATTTCCTACGAGTATTTAGCCAAACACCTAGCCTCTTACGGCTTTGCCGTCGCCGTCCCCGAACACCCCGGCAGCAACGCCCAACAAATCCAAGACCTAGTAACAGGCAGAGCCAAGGATGTAGCAGAACCAGCCGAATTTGTCAACCGCCCCCTCGACATCAAAGACCTGCTCGATTATTTAACCAAACTTTCGACAACCAATCCGGCCTACCGAGGACAGCTCGACTTGCAGCGAGTCGGCATCATCGGCCAATCTTTCGGAGGCTATACGGCTTTAACATTAGCGGGAGCCCAGATTAACTTTGCACAGCTAGACAAAGACTGCAAGCTGGAAAACGAAACTTGGAACCTCTCGCTGCTGTTGCAGTGCCGCGCCCGCAGCCTAGATCGCAATCAGTACAATTTCAGCGATCCGCGCGTCAAAGCTGCGATCGCCATCAACCCGATCGCCAGCAGCATTCTCGGAGAAACAAACCTCAGCAAAATCCAAATCCCAGTCATGGTAATCGCAGGTAGCGCCGATACCGTGGCCCCGGCATTGCTCGAACAAATTCAACCCTTCACCTGGCTGACATCGCCCAACAAATATCTGGTACTGATGAACAACGGGACTCACTTTTCGACGATCGACCAATCCCCTCAAAGCGTCTTTTTGCCACCAGCACAGGCGATCGGGCCCGAACCCGCCTTAGCCCGCCGCTACCTCAACGGACTCAGCCTAGCCTTCATGGAAAGCTACTTGAACAACAAATCAAAGTTCCGCCCGTATTTAGAGCCAAACTACGCTTTAAGCATCTCCCGAAACACTCTCGGACTGAGAATTTTGCGATCGCTCACCCCGCAGCAACTGCAACAGTTCAGTTCTGCACCTGCTCGCAGTGCGGCCCCTGCACCTGCGATCGCTCCAGTTGCTCCACCTTCTCCAGTTGCTCCACCTCCAGTAGCTCCTGTTCCCCGTTAGGGTGAAGCTGCGGGCGAAGCGACGCAATCTTTTCGCCTCTCTATCGTTTCATCAGCTTTCCTGATGACTCTCATCAGTTAAGCTGTTGTTACACCCCTTTACAAACCGAAATAAAAGGTTTATATTAATTTACATGGCGGAACACAAAGCCGTCACGAACATTGAAAACCAAATAAAGCAATCATAAAACCATGACAGCCACCTTACAGCAGCGCGA
>NZ_JAEQCI010000008.1:0-1639 GCF_020738565.1 Microcoleus sp. PH2017_12_PCY_D_A
CCCGATCTGTTTCTGTACTCCGGGTGGGTAGGTTTGGTACTTAGAATTCATGGGCTTACTTATTGCTTGCTACACATAAATGCTGGTCTCATGGAAGGGGTACTTATGTGTAGCTTCAGTTTCTGGAATAGTGCTTAAAAGCAAAACCAGCACCCCCCTGCTGGGATGCTGGCTTTTGCGCTTCAGGAGCGCTCATCTGACTCTTCAGTTGTAGTGGTACCTTGGAGTTCTTTTCTCCGAAGTTCCCTTAATTTCTTCAGATTTTCAAGCTTATCTCGGACTTCCTTCGCTTCTGACTGGTACCAGACGACACACTCCTGGGATTTGACCAACTGCTTTTGCGCATCGTCGATCAGTTGGTCGAGAATTCCCCCAAGGGGGTCGTTACCGAAATCTCTCTCCGAGCAATTTTCTCTATGAAGTTCGAGGCCGACAGCCCAAACTCCTTCGCTAGTTCGTCCAGCATCTTGACTGCTGTCGGGGTCAATCCGTATCCCCTCGTCACCTTTATCTCGCCATGTGGTCTGTGTTTCGCTTTTGGCATCGGTTTCAGTCATAACTGCATATCCAAAATAGCAATATCTTTGCAAAGATGTTGACGCATCTTTGTATAGATGATACTTTAAAACCATCATCTTTGCAAAGATAACTTTAGACCACCTGCATACCCTAAACGTGGGGGGCGAGCTTCTCACTCGCCCTTTCTTCCCCCCCCCAAAACCCATGCAAGACCTAACCACCAAAACGCTCAAAGAACTCAAGGCCATGGCCGACCAGAGCTTTGAAAGGGCTTACAGGCTTGACATTCGTCAAAATCCGTCATCGAGGAGGAGGTTGAAAATTTGAACGGTGTAGAGAGAGCCCAGGAGCCGATCGAAAGTTCCATCCCTACTCCTACTTTTGGCGCTTTGTGCGATCGCCCCACCCTCGGGCTACAGGATGTTGTTGACCTTCTTGAGGCTCGGGGGGCTAGTTCTTTGGCCGTTGGCGACTGCGTAGAAATGGGGGAAAAAGCGTCGGTCAAAAGCCGCACCCTGGTCAAGACTAGCGATAGCTCATTCACTCTTTTCTGGGACACAGAGACTGATAGTACCCAGGCAGTCGAAAATTTGAACGGTGTCGAAAGCGTCACTTGCGCGATCGAACAAGCGATCGAGCCTTCCAAATTTGGCCGCATCGTTTATCCCAAGCCGATCGCGCCAGCAACCGAAACTTCCCCCGGTGTCGAAATCGAATCTGAGGCGGAGGAATATGAAACCGATCTCCCGACTACATTCTCTGAAAGATTCCTCAGTCTTTACGCGCCGCCTAGTTTCAGCAGCGCTCACGCAGTCGAATCCGACGGGCAACTAAAACTGCTGGAACGGGTGGTTGACCCTGAACCGCCTGATCCAGACTCAGACGCCTACAGCACCCCGGAACAGTTTTGGAGTGTCATGAAAGCTTGGGATGCAGCCTATGACGACGGCAGTTACGAGCAATTTTCAGATTTTCCAGAAAAAAACAATGGTGAACTTAACAGAGCTAGTACCGAGTCGGTTGGAGCGGATGAAATTGCGATTGGTACTGGACTACCTTCAGAATGCGACAATCGCGCCCAACTTCATGGAACTGGCGGCCATAACCAGGATGAAGGACT
>NZ_JAEQCI010000011.1:0-80661 GCF_020738565.1 Microcoleus sp. PH2017_12_PCY_D_A
CGGTATCGCCGAATACGTAACTGAAGAAACTGGTTTCAAAATAGAGCCAACTTCTAGAGAGTATCTTACTCAGGAGTTAACAAATAAAATTCAGATTTTGGTCGAAGACGATCGTTTGCGGGAAGTTATGTCAGCTAAGTGTATCGCAAAAGCCAAAGAGTTTGCATGGGAGCCAAAGGCAGAAAAAATTGTTGAAATTTATCATAAAATGATTGACGCTAAAAGTACCGCCGACACTAGCCAGAAGCATTAGCTAGTCAAGCACAAAAGCAGCAACTTTCAGATTGAAAGCTGCTGCTTGGGGTTGCAAAAAAGTGCGTAGCGGCTAAAAAAACCACTCTACATCCTAGCTAGCTAAAAACGGGTTAACCAGTATTTGGTTAACCCGCAAGCTTAGAAACACGCAGAGTTATTAATTTTGCACTACCAACTTGACGTTGGCGTTTTGCAAACCGCGCTGCTTGACTGCTGCCAAGGTCTTGTTAACTGCGTACTTCTGGTTGATGGAGTTAATTAACTCAGTTTGATTGTGCTTTTTGGCAACGCCCCAGAGGTCTGCAATCAGATCAAAGGAACCGTCGCTATTGCGAGACCAACCCAGGTCGTATTCGCCTTCCAGAGTCGCCACGATGTCGGAGCGAACGCGCTGACCATTATAGCCACGAACATCAGCTTCTGACTTGACTGAAATACCCAAGTCACGTAGGGAAGCTTTCAGGATTTCGGCATCAGTGATTTTGGTACGCAGAGTGCTAAAGTGAGACATTGGATTTCCTCCTAATAAAACTGAGAGAGAAACAACAACGGTCTGGATTTAACGGTGCCGCTGGGCGGCTCTTCAATCGAACTGCTAGCTGTTGCTAGCCTTTGCTCCTGTTTGGACCAGGAGAAAGCTTTTAGAATTCCATTCGCTGGTATTCAGCGACGGAAGACGCAGCGGGCCGTGCGCGCTGTCTCGCCCAATCTCGGAGGGCGCTGACCTGTTCGGTCATGGTTTTAGACAGTGGCAATGTAGATTTAATGGCCGCGATGATATCTAACTGCGTAAACTCTCTATCTTGAGCGAAGGCCTCGTACATGGCTGCTACTAGCCCTTGCTCAATTTCTGCTCCTGAAAAGCCGTCGGAAACATTGGAAAGTTGCTCTAAATCGAAGCGAGAAATTTCCCGACGCCGTTTTGACAGGTGAATTTTGAATATATCTTGGCGTTCTTCTTTCGTCGGTAGGTCAACAAAGAAGAGTTCGTCGAATCGACCTTTTCTCAAGAATTCCCCGGGTAAACGCTCGATGCGGTTGGCTGTTGCCATTACGAAGACTGGGGAAGTCTTTTCTTGCATCCAAGTGAGGAACGAACCGAAAATCCGGCTGGAGGTGCCTCCGTCTGAGTCGGCCGAACCAGTGCCTCCTGCAAAGGCTTTGTCTAGTTCGTCGATGAAGAGGATAGCTGGGGAGATGGATTCTGCGGTTTTGAGGGCGTTGCGGAGATTAGCTTCGCTGCGACCTACCATGGATCCGTCGTAGACTCTACCCATATCTAGCCTTAGCAGGGGCAGTCCCCACAGGCGCGAGGTAGTCTTGGCAATCAGCGATTTTCCGCATCCGGGTACGCCGAGAATTAGCATTCCTTTGGGTTGGGGCAAGCCGTATTCTCTCGCCCTTTCTGTAAAGGCGTTGGAACGCTGCTTGAGCCACCGTTTGAGTTCTTCTAAACCCCCGACTGCATCCAGGGTTTCGTCTTCTTCTACAAACTCTAGAATGCCGTTGCGCCGAATTAATTGCTTTTTCTCCGACAGAACTATGTCTACTTCTTCTTCGGTTAAGCGCCCCGTGGAAACTTGGGCTTTGCGATAAACTTTTTCAGCTTCATCCTTAGTCAATCCCAAGGCTGCTTTTAAAAGTTTTTCTCGCGATTCTGTGGTAATGCGTCGCGATTTCGTTTGCTCCAACTGGCTAGACAATACTTGGTTTAGTTCCGCCATGTCTGGGAGCGCGAAGTCTAAGACTACCACTTCCTTTTCTAGCTCGATCGGGATTTGCTGCAAAGGAGACATCAGTATAATTGTCTTTTGTGTTCCTTTGAAGTTGGCGATCGCATCACGCAACAACCTTGTTACAGTTGCATCATCTTTAAAAGGATGCAGGTCTTTGAATACATAGATAGTAGCGTTGCTGTTCGGTTCGCGCTGCCTAATCGCCCATTCAATAGCTGCCTGCGGCGAGAGGGTGCTTTGCTGAGTGTTTGCACGAGGTTGACCGTACTCTATCATGCCCTGGGTTACAGTCCAGACAAAGACTCGGCGCTGCGGCTTAGCTTGAGCTATTGCGGAAATTGCTTGCTCACACCGCTCTTCCTCGGATGTCACGAGGTAGATCAGAGGATATTGAGCTTGGATTAGAATACTGATCTCTTCTTGCATATTCCTCGACCCACTAGAGACGGTGCTATCTTTGCTGATTCTCAATGCTGCCTTTAGCCCTGTTACTGAAAATTTCACGAAATTTCAGTAAGAGATTTTTGGGGAAGCAAAGCATTCTTAGCAGGGAACCAATTCTTCCTCTCCCGGTTGGGCTGTGCTGGCACTGACGCCCGACACTTGCTTCACTGGAAGCTCCTGCTCAGCCAATACGCTCGGCTGACTTGTTACGGATGCCAGTTCTCCATCTCGCATTACTACTGAACCCGTGCATTCTGGACAAGTGTACACCCGGTGGGTTTGTCCGTAGGAGGCTTCTACTTCGTCAACCAGTTCGGGGTTTCCTAGGTAGAAGACAATTGCCCTTTCTGCAATTGATGACATCGGTTCTGTTTCTACTGCGGCTTTGATTTTGAGCTGGCGATGCAGTTCAGGTGGAAGATACAGTGTAACTTTTTGCTTTTCTTGCATATCAGTGAATTGACTTACCCGGGTATGTATATTAGATTAGCCGCTTAATTCTTTGCTGTCAAGCCTCTATGCTGCTTTAGCGTTATTTTGTAATATTTCGTTACAATAGCAGTGATTTTGGGGCGGCTAACAACGGAAAAACAATGGATATAGCTGATGAGGCAGCGGCAGATATGACGATTTGAGATTTTAGATTGGGGAAGGACTCAGCGGTATCGGGGTTTGGAGTTTGCCTATAGTTGGATTATTGTTTGAAACTGGTATGTGGCAGCGTCAAGGTCGATCGCGACTATATATAGGTTGGTTTGTGGAGTTGTCCAGGGGGGGGTTGATGGCGAGTTGCAGTTATTCGTTTTATGAGGACTGAAGTCCTCACTACAAACATAGGAACAAGGGCGCAGTCATATTAGCCGATCGCCCCCCGAGATATGGGAAAATCAATCAGAGTCTGCCGGTAAACATCCGGCAATCCCGTGTCAAAACACCGCCCTCGCACCACATAACCAGCCATTCCCTCGAACTCCCGCAACTTATCCAAACACGACGTTAACTGAAATTCACCTCTTTCTCGAAAATTGGCATTAATATGTTCTGCCAAACAATCAAAGATTTTAGGATCGAGGACATACATCCCAAACATTGATAAAAATAAATCCTCCGCCAAGCCTTCTACGCTTAAATGCTGCCGCGCATACTCTATATCCGGCTTTTCGTAAACTTGCGTCACCGACAAAACAGCATCTTGTTCCTGCCAAACTCCCGCCGCACAGCCGTAGTGATGAATTACGTCAGATGGTGTTACCCTCAAACCAATGACGCTTTGCTGCACTTGCGAGTAAATATCCAATAGCTGGCGCGCGCAAGAAATTTCAGTTTGCGACGCATAAATGTGGTCGCCCAAAAGTAAGAGAAATGGTTCGTTGTTCGTCCATTCTCTAGCACAGAATACCGCGTGGCCGAACCCTTCCTGCACATCTTGAGTAAGAATTGTAACGCGCTGTCCTAAATCTTCTAAATATTTGCTATAATCCTGATTTTGCTTAGACAGTTTTTGGAAAAGTTCGGGAGACGGCCCAGTTTTAAAGAAATCTTCAAAAAAAGTGCGATCGCCCTTTTGCACAACTATACCAACTTCTTCGATTCCCGCACTCAAAGCTTCTTCCACAATTGCCAAAATTATCGGTTTAGCGCGGCCAGTGCGATCGATAATTGGCAAGAATTCCTTCTTCACGGCCAGAGTAGCCGGAAACATCCGAGTGCCAAAACCAGCGGCTGGAATCACGGCTTTGCGGACTCTGTACTGAAAACGAACAGTCATAGGATTCTAGATTTTAGATTGAAGAATTTGAAGCTTACCTAGAGTTGTATGCTTTTTTTAACTAATTTTAAGTTTCACACATTCCATCTGAGGAAAATCCCGTGCAACAATATCGATAACTTGCTGTTGACTTTCTGCATCTTTCACGATAAACTGCGCCGTGCCATCTCCCTGAGAACCAACTCCCTTACCGCCCAAAATATAAGGCTCAATCGGTTGATAATTCAGGAGTTCGTGCAAGACGGGAGCAGTTAATTGCTCTGGACAAGCGGGGATTAAATGCTTGTCAAATTCCCTCTGAGCAACTTTCATCAACTCGCCGAGTTTAGCCGCATCTCCTTGCTGTAAAGCTGCGGCCGCATCTTGGGTAATCTTATAACTAATCGTGCCGAGATATTTCTGCACATTTGCTTGAACTTCATTCGCAGCAAAAGGATAAGCCTGATTTAGGCTTCCCAGGATTTCTTGAGTGTTTTTGCTGGCGCCCAAATCTACGATGACAAAAAACAAATCTTTAGCAACTTTTAGCTCAACAACATCCATTTTATCGCCGTCAAAAATCATCATAATCGGGCGATTTCCATAGGCACAACCCTGATCCATGCGGCCGCAGCGTGAAGGTGTGGCTGTCTCGCCTAGATAAGCCATTTCCATTTCGGCGCGCACGTTCATTTTCAAATCGTATAAGCGGTTGAAAGCGCGGGCTACTAACACGCAAATTGCGGCACTTGAAGACAAGCCTTTCTGAATTGGCAAATCTGTTAAATAATTGTCAATTTCTAGTCCTTGTACGGGGTAGCGTTCCAATAATTGAGCGGCGACACCGGCTGTATAACTGAAAAAAGTTCCTGTTTGGGCCTCAGCAAGCAGAACAGTTTTATCCATCGGGAATGCAGCCTCAATTTTTTTGCCGTCGTTCAAAGAAGCGCGAAAAATTAAATGCGTCGGATGTGGCTTAACTTCGGCATAAATTCCTCGATGGATACTGGCAATCAGAGTGCAGCCTTTTTCTATAGCGGGATTGTGCGATCGATAACTGGCGGCCCAATCGCTGTGTTCGCCAAACAGACACAGGCGACCCGGAACAAAAAGTTTCATTGCATCTATCTAAGGGTATCTATATTGCGATTATTTTAACCTGAGATGGAGATATTTTACTAAAGTGCGATCGTCCTCTGGGTTGATGTACTTGACGGAGGAAATTTGTTGTAATAGATGGAAACTAAGAGTTTAAGGAACAGTTTCAATGCGTAAGTTAAACATAGGTCTATCTGAGGAGCAACGTGCAGGCGTTATCGAACTGTTGAATCACGACCTGTCAGATGCTTATCTGCTGTTAATCAAAACCAAAAAGTATCACTGGGATGTAGTGGGCCCGCAGTTTCGATCGCTCCACCAGTTGTGGGAAGAACACTACCAGGCGTTAACAGTAAATATCGATGCTATGGCGGAACGGGTGAGAACTTTAGGTGGCTATCCAATTGGTACTGCTGAGGGTTTTCTTAAGTATGCTTCGATTAAAGAACATATCGGCGATTTGCCTTTAGCGACTGAAATGGTGTCGCGTCTGGTTGATGACCACGAACTGATTATTCGCAATCTCCGCGAACACATCGAACAGTGCGGCGAAGAGTTTAAGGATGAGGGAACAGCAGACTTTTTGACTGGTTTGATGGAACAGCACGAGGAAATGGCTTGGATGTTGCGATCGTTTATTGAAGGGGAATCTATTTCGCCGGATGGTAAGCAGCCGAAAGCTAAAACTCCTACAGCTTCTCACGCTTAGATGATAGCTCGATCGAACAGATTTAACTGTTGTGAGTCAGAGAATTTCACCGCAATTCTGGCAGTACGACAGGGGTTTTCACCCCCTGTCTCATAGCGAAAGTCCTCTTTTATAGGACTGGAGTTAACCTGATTTCGATCTGGTTTTTGAGTCGTTTTTTAACCGACTTTCGCCTTGAGGCAGGGGTTTAAACCCCTGCCGGACTCCGAGGAGAGCGTGCTTTTTGACAGATTTTGAGTAAGACATGATTACCGACAAATTTGATGTACAGTCTCTAGGTATCTGTTCACAGAGTGATATTATTATACTGCTCGATTTCCCAAACTCTTCAACCGCATTCTTTCATACACCTGCGACGGCAACATTCTGTGAATATTCATTCGCTTTTCGATCGCAGCAATTGTCGTCCCGGCACTTGAATCCGATGTTTGCTTCAACTCCAATCCCGATTCACTTCTCGATCCTAATATCATTTTTACGAAACTTTCTATTGACAATAAATACAAATTATGCCGCAGTAAAACCATCACAAAATCTTCTTTTAAAGCTCGATATAGCCAAAACAATGTACTCCGGTAATTGCCGTTACGGTTGCTTTTGACAGCTAGATAAATGTAAAAATTACTGCTAGACCAGCAGTAAACTTTCTCGGGAACTTTCGAGTGATACCGCCGGACATCTGCCATAATTAATGAATGACCTTTTGCCATTGCTGCATAGTTGCAAGACATACTGCTGGAAATCTGTCGGTAGCCGACTAAATACTCCGGTACTACTTTAAATTGATAGTATTGGGCGATGCGGAGGTGCAATTCCCAGTCTTCGCAACCTTGAGCGTTTTCTAGTTTGAATTTGCAGTTGTAGCCGCCGACTTTTTCAAAGCAAGTGCGGCGGATTAAAGATGAACTGGCGTTGCCGATGAAATATTTATAAACTAAGGCATTGTGAACTTCCCCTTCAATAGTTGAATTGTAAAATCCGCCTGTCAGCAAACCTCCTTCGTTGATATCAAGTGACCAGGAATAGGCAATTCCTACAAACGGTTCAGAATTTGTCAGGCATTCGACTTGTTTTTCGAGGTTTTGCGGGTACCAAATATCGTCGGCGTCGATCGGAGCGATGTATTCGCCTTTTGAATGTAAATATGCTAGGTTGCGGGCTACAGCTACACCTGCATTCGCTTGCTGCAATAAGGTGACTCTGCTATCTTTTTGAGCAAAAGATTTGACAATTTCGGCGGTTGTATCTGTGGAGCCGTCGTCTACTACGAAAATTTCTATGTTTTGATAGGTTTGAGATAAAACAGATTCTAGGGTTTTAGTTATAAATTCCTCAGCATTGTAAGCCGGTATAATTACTGAAATTAATGACTCTTCTAAATTATGTTTGGTGCTGTTCATGTAATATAAAAATGTTTTGATGTAAAATTTTGGTTTCTCAGGCAGCGATCTAATGGTATGTTAACAAAGTGCTAAGGTCGATCGCACACCGTCGAAAATTTGCAGGCGTACATTTGAAATATATTGCCAAAACTCATCAAATGTGCATTGACATAGCAGTCGGGATACAGACTTGGTGCAGGAGTGACTCGCCGATCGCATATATAAAATCAACTGTACTGGGCAACTCGCGATCGCCGGAGAGTCTCAGTATATCATATGTTGCTTTTTATACTTGTTACGGTCGAAAAAGATCAAATTCTTGTGCGGTGGAATACTCTGAAACACAATGGCTGGTGGGGCTTTTTAGAAGGTTTACAAAAACAATGATATATATAAAGATTTCGTAAAGCTGTTGTCTTCATCAGGTGAGTCTCAGCCAGATGTGGCTTAGAATACAGGCATGAATGGGGATCAATGCAGCCTACATTGCCAGCAAAAAAATTAGTTGAAGATAAACAGAAATCGGGTTATAAACAAAAATGTAGAGCTGATTTTACTTTACGAAAAGTAGGAGCATTGAAATTCAATCATTGGTTTTCCATGCAATTCAAAACAAACTCGGTAATGATTTATACTAACGAACCGACTGTATCCGTAATTATCCCAGTCCACAATGGGGGAGCTTACTTCCGCACCTGTTTGTCAAAGCTGGCTCAAGCTAGACCGAAGCCGATCGAGATTATTGTAGTAGCAGATGGCGAAAGCGACGGTTCTTGGCGTCTGGCCAAGGAATTCGGCGCCAAAGTCATCAGAATTCCCGAATGCGGCGGCCCCGCCCGAGCCAGAAATTTGGGAGCGCAAGCTGCGAAGGGAGATATTCTGTTTTTTGTGGATGCTGATGTCGCTGTTTGTCCTGAGGCTGTGGGTTATGCGAAATCGGTGTTTAAAAATAATCCATACTTAGCTGCTTTGATCGGTTCCTATGACGATGCTCCTGGAGATCCAGATTTTCTATCGCAGTACAGGAACTTGCTCCACCACTACGTGCACCAAACAGGTAATGAAGAAGCTTCGACTTTTTGGGGCGCGTGCGGAGTGATTCGCCGGGAAATTTTTTTGCAGATGGGTGGCTTTAATGAGAGTTACCGCCAAGCTTCGATCGAGGATATTGAGCTGGGCTACCGTTTGAAACAAGCCGGTTATAAAATTCGACTGTGCAAAACATTGCAAGTCAAGCATTTAAAGCGCTGGGAAGCGGTGGGGATGGTGAAAGCTGACTTTTTTTACCGAGCGCTGCCTTGGACTGAACTGATTTGGCGCGATCGCAAATTGAATAACGACCTCAACTTGCAAGTATCGAACCGAATTAGTGTAGTTTTAACTTATGCAATGCTGCTGGCAGTTGTGGGGACGTGTTGGTCGCTCAACTTTCTGCTATTGGCTGGGTTGCTGGCAATACCCTTAGTAGCAATTAATTCAGAGCTTTATCGATTTTTTCAGCAAAAACACGGTATCTTATTTGCGCTGAAAACTATTCCTTGGCACTGGCTTTTCTATTTTTACAGCGGACTGGCATTTGCGATCGGCACGGCTCGCCACTTATCCCAAAAAAAGCTGTTGACTGGCAAAGTTAGGTTGCCAGTATCCGCTCAATAAATCAAGGCAAATTGTCCTTCAGCCTCAAGTCGCTCTATAGTTTATCAGGGTATTCACGGGTGCATATATTAATTTTAGCAGTTATAAATAATTGTATAGTTCTATAAAAAGGCTGGAGGTAGGCTGAGTGAAACATTATCCTGTGGCGATCGTCGGTGCTGGGCCTGCGGGTTTGACTGCTGCTTACGAGCTAGTCAAGGAAGGGATCGTCCCTGTCGTACTGGAAAAAGGGGATAAAGTAGGGGGAATAGCTCGCACCGAAAGCTACAAAGGCTACCGTTTCGACATTGGCGGCCACCGATTTTATACTAAAGTTGTAGAGGTGCAGCAGTTGTGGCAAGAGGTACTGGGAAATGAGTTTATTAAAGTGCCGCGCTTGTCGCGAATTTTTTATAGAGGTAAATTTTTTAACTATCCGATCGGGGCCTTCAATACTCTGTTTAATTTGGGAATAATTGAGAGTGCGCTAATTATTTTGAGCTATCTGAGAGTTAGAATCTGGCCGCTGCCGAAAGAAGAAACTTTTGAACAGTGGGTAATCAATCGTTTTGGCGAACGCTTGTACAAAACATTTTTTAAGACTTATACAGAAAAAGTTTGGGGAATTCCCTGTTCGGAAATTCAAGCAGATTGGGCGGCGCAGCGGATTAAAGGATTGTCGCTGACAACAGCGATTATTAATGCTTTGTTTGGCAGTAACGATACCAAAACGTTAATTAAAGAGTTTGACTATCCGGCTTTGGGGCCGGGGATGATGTGGGAAAAGTTTGCCGAAGCTGTGGAAGATAAAGACGGCAAAGTTTATCTCGATACTAAGGTGATTAGCTTTGAGCGTGAAGGTAATAAAATTAAAAGTATTACTGCTGAGCATAACGGAGAAATAGTTCAATTTTCGGCGGATAATTTCATTACGAGTATGCCGATATCGGCGCTGATAGCACGGATGAAACCGCAGCCGCCTGAGCCAGTGTTGCACGCGGCGCGATCGCTAAAATATCGAGATTTTTTGATTGTATCGCTGATTGTCGATCGCCCAAATTTGTTTCCTGACAACTGGATTTATATTCATTCTCCCGAAGTGAAAGTCGGACGGATTCAGAATTTTAAGAATTGGAGTGCTGCATTGGTTCCTGACGCGAGCAAAACTTGTTTGGGAATGGAGTATTTTTGCAATGAAGGCGAGGAACTTTGGCAAATGTCGGATGCTGAACTTGTGGAGTTAGCAACTCGCGAGTTGGCTGAGTTGGGTTTGGCAAAAATGGCGGATGTTAAGGATGGGGTGGTGCTGAGGCAGCCGAAGGCTTATCCTGTTTACGATGCCGAATATCGCGGACATTTGCGGGTTTTGGAAGGTTTTTTGACTGGGATTGAGAATTTGCAGACGATCGGGCGAAATGGTATGCACCGATACAACAACCAAGACCATTCTATGCTGACGGGGATGCTGGCAGTGAGAAATCTGCTTGGGGAAAAGCACGATTTGTGGGATGTGAATACTGAGCGATCGTACTATGAGGATTTTAGTGTCGATCGGTCGAAGGAAAAAAGAGATGCGTCTTTAATCACACAGTAAACAGTTGACAGTTGGGAACTATGGCGATCGGGCGATCGCACATTTGACGTGTTTGTGGGCGATCGCTCAACTATCATCAGGCAAAGGCGGCAATAATGCCTCTACTTGTACCAGCAAACTCGGCAAAACACTTGTAACAATATTCCAAATAACTTCCGAACTCACTTGGTCATAACGATGAACCAAAATATTGCGTAAGTTAATCGCATTTCGCCAATCAATTTCGGGATGAAACTGCTGAAACTCGATCGAAACCCTCCGAGCTGCTTCCCCCAAAATTCCCAACTGTCGCTCTACGGCACTTTGCATAAAAACATTTTCAAGCCGGAGTCTCGCATGAGGTATCCGCCGTAAACTCTTGAATCCGACGGATTGCTTGCGCCATGTCCCAAAGTGAAACACTATCTCGATCATTTGCTTGCATAAATCACTCGATAGGTTTTCAAAATGTTCGATCGTAGATAAGGATTTTTTAACTGTTTTTTTTCCACCAAATCTACACAACGGTGAAATAAATCCTCGATCTCCTCCTGCATTCCCAATAAATGAGACAGCGTGAGGCGGTGGGATGGCTCATAGGTAACTAATACATCCACATCGCTATCGGGGCGAAAATCATCCCGCAGCACCGAGCCAAACAGGGCAAACTCGACAATGTTCCAGTGCTGGCAAAATTGGGCGATCGCATCGAGAGATACTTTTAGGCGATCGTTCAACACGTATTCTAAATCTGATTGCAGCTCAATCATGCGCTAGCAAACCTCCAACGAGAGCAAATAACATCTGAGCTAAAGTGAAGCAACGGCATCGCTAACTTTCACCATGAGTGTCATCGGATCGATCGGCGAAACAGTAAACCCGCACTTCTCATAAAACCGCTTTGCATCTTCGGAGATAGCGTGTACGAGAATTGCCCGTATCCCTGCAATCTCGGCAGCTTGCAAAGTGCGAAGAATTGCATCCCGCAGCAGAGCGCGTCCGATGCCGCAGCCTTGCCAGTTGCGATCGCAGGCAAGCCTTCCTATGACCATAACAGGAATCGGATCGGGCATATTGCGCCGGACTTTACCCGTTGCAGCACTTTGTGCTACTGCTCCTGTTGCCAGGCAATAGTAGGCAATGACTGCTTGGCGATCGCACAAAACATAAGTCCGTGAAGCCCCCTCTAACTCATTTTTCAGAGCGCGGCGCTTGAGCCATTCATCTAACTGGTTATTGCCTGAATCAAAGCTCTCTATTTGATGTAATGAGTTCAGTTTTTCTGGCGGAGAGAGTTTGTTTAAATCTCGATCTAATCCCACGGAGATTTTGTTTTTAGTAATGCGTTGAGCTTCTGATTTGGCGTCGGAGGTGCATCAAGCAGCGCCAAAAATTGCTTAAATTTAATTTCATCTAACCCAAAAAAACAGCGATCTAGAAGAACATCTTGAGCTTTTTGGTAAGCTGATTCAAGCATGAACTCCGATCGGCTCTTTCCCTGTAATTGGGCCGCGCGATCGATTAGATCGCGTTGATTAGGCTGAGCTCGAATGTTGATTGTAACATCGCGCGTCTGGCTGACTGACCCTTCAGATGCTGGCGGGTTCATAACAGTTACCTCTGGCTAAACAGAGCAGTAATTAGAGCTAGTAGCTCTAGAATATTTATATTTTAACTTTTTGTATACACAATGTCAACACATAGACTGTAATTTGCGATCGCAGCTCTACTTAACCGCAATCAAATCCTGAACTCACCCATTGCACGGACAAAGGCCCCGCCGCCCCGAAGACAGGATATCTGCCCCAAGTCCCGAGCTTGTCGCAGCAGTGTATCTTTAAGAGTTGACCTAAAATTTGAAAATCTGTGCTAACTCTTGACTACATACTGACTAAAGTGAAAAATATGCAAAAACGCAACCAACAAACGAACCAACCCATGAACTTTTCCCAGAAATCAGGGGGCAAGAGTGCCACACCCTCAAAAACCAACACCACACAGAATCTGGGCGTCGCAGGATTGCGGAAAATACTTGTAGCCGCCGGCATCGCCTCTCTGTGCGCTAGCTGTCAAAGTCCTCAAACACCGACCGCCACAACCACTCCCGGAAGCAGTCCCGCAGTCGCTCCAGCAGCCACTCCCGTCGCTGTCAGCACCCCCGGAGACCCAAATACTGTCAAAATTGTCTCCATGCTCCCCATGACAGGCAGCGCCTTGGGTCAATCTCAAACAATGGTCAACGGCATCAAACAAGCACTAGCCGAAACCGACTCGAAAGCTTGCGACGGCAAAATCAAAATCGAATACGAAGTTCTCGATGACGCCACCGCCGCCGCCGGCAAATGGGACCCGTCCCAGGTAACGTCTAACTCTAACAAAGTCGCCGCTGACGGTTCAGTAGTTGCCGTCATCGGTCACTATAACTCCGGTGCAGCCAAACTTTCCATTCCCGTGCTCAACCAAGTTAACGTCGTGATGATCAGTCCGGCAAACACTTATCCGGGACTGACCAAACCGGGAAAAGGCGAACCCAAAGAACCGAACGTTTATTATCCCGCAGGCACTCGCAATTTTACCCGTGTTGTGCCTGCTGATGACCTTCAAGGTTCTGTCGCTGGAAACTGGGCGAAGTCTTTGGGCGTGCAAAAAGTTTTCATTCTTGACGACCAAGAACTCTACGGTAAAGGTATAGCTGATGTTTTTGAAGCAACTGCTAAAAAGTTGGGAATTCAAGTCCTGGGAAGGGAGGGAATTGATATCAAAGCTAGCGACTACAAGGCGCTAATGAATAAGATCAAAGCTTTAAATCCAGACATGATTTACTTCGGCGGCACTACTCAGAGCAATGCCGGACAGATAATTAAAGACATGAGAAATGTCGGGATGGCGGCTGATGCAGTTAAGTTCATGGGCCCAGACGGCATTAAGGAGCAAGCTTTAATTGATGCTGGAGGTAAAGATGCCGAAGGTGTTTATGCTACTTTTGGCGGGTTGCCTCCTAAGGAATTGACTGGTGAGGGCGCTAAGTGGTACGAAGGTTACAAGGCAAAATATAATGCTGAACCTGAAGCTTATGCAGCTTACGCTTATGAAGCTGCTAAAGTGGCGATCGGCGCAATTAATAAAGTCTGCAAAAATGACCGCGCTGCGATCCGCGATGCTGTGTTGGCAACTAAGGATTTTAACGGGGTACTCGGCAATTGGAGTTTTGACGCTAACGGCGACACGAGCTTGACTGTAATGTCAGGAAATGTTGTTAAAGGCGGCAAGTGGGAGTTTGTGAGCGCGCTGAAGGCGGAATAATGGATAATTGGGAATTGATAATGGGTAATGGGTAAAAAAAATTTTAGTTACCCAATTACCTAGTAGGTGCGCAATGCGCACCTTACCAATCACCTAGTAGGGTGCGCAATGCGCACCTTACCAATCACTTAGTAGGGTACGCAATGCGCACCTTACCAATCACCAATTACCCCAAAATTATGAAAAACTGGCAAAGTATTCTTTTATATATAGGTGTCGCTTATATAGTTTTGTTGTTGGGGCCGATCGCCGGATTTGACTTGCCCAAAATTATTGGAGAAATAGCCAGCAGTCCTGAAGTTTTGATCCAACAATTATTAGTTGGCTTGGTCAACGGGGCGCTGATTGCCATTATTGCTTTGGGTTATACGATGGTTTACGGCATTATTGAATTAATCAATTTTGCTCACGGCGATTTGTATATGTTGGGTGCTTTTGCTTCCCTAACTGTGTTCGGGGCTTTTGGCATTCAAGACAGCGCACCTTTAGCTGTTGCTATACCAGTAATGTTAGTCGCTTTAATTGTATGTTCGGCATTTTGTGCTGGGCTGAATATTGTTGTGGAAAAGTATGCTTATCGGCCGTTGCGAAATGCTCCCCGTTTGGCTCCTTTAATTTCGGCGATCGGGGTTTCTTTTATATTCCAAAATATGGGATTATTTTGGGGAGGCTTGAAAGCTTTTATTCCGGTGATGGGTTCTAATTCGGCAGCTCCGAAAAGCTTCCCCGATTTGTTGCCGCGAGTTGATATTCTCAAAGCTTTAGGAATTCAAACAAGTATTGTGTTTACCACTAAGGATTTAATTGTGTTGGTGGTGGCGCTAGCATTGATGGTTTTGCTTCATGTGTTTGTGCAGTACACTCGTCTGGGAAAGGCGATGCGGGCAACTGCTCAAAGCCGGGATGCTGCTAAAATCATGGGGATTAATGTCGATCAGATTATTGCTCTGACTTTTCTGATTGGTGGAGCTTTGGCTGGTTCAGCGGGAATCTTGGTGGGTTTGTACAACAATACGATCGTGTTTACGATGGGTTTTACGGCGGGATTGAGAGCTTTTACGGCGGCCGTTTTGGGGGGAATTGGCAATATTGTCGGGGCGATGTTAGGAGGGGTTTTGATTGGGGTGTTGTCGTCTTTGAGCGATCAGTATTTGTCGAGTCGCTGGACTAATGCTTGGGTGTTTGGGGTTTTGGTGGTGATTTTGGCTTTTCGTCCAGGCGGTTTGCTGGGAGAAAATGTTCAGGAGAAGGTTTGAAGGTGCTGGGTTGAAAAAATGGCAAAAGACATTTATCATTATAATGTAAGGACTGCTTTAGAAAAGGATGGGTGGACAATTACAGACGATCCTCTGACTCTACAATTTGGTTCGCGCAGTGTATTTGTGTATTTGTGGATTTGGGAGCTAAAAAGCTACTAGCAGCCGAACGCGAGGGACAAAGAATTGCAGTTGAAATCAAAAGTTTTGTCGGCAAGTCTCCAGTCAGAGATTGGGAAAATGCGATCGGACAATACAGTTTGTACTTAAAAATACTCTCTAAAAGAGAGTCAGATCGCGCCCTATATCTAGCAATTACCGAAGAAATTTATACCAGCTTCTTTCAGGAGGATATCGTGCAAGTCGTACTTGAGGATAGAACAATAAAACTAATCGTTATAGATCCTATTCAGGAGGTTATTATCAGATGGATAAACTAGACGAATACCGCGAATTAATTGTTAAAATTCTGTCGTATTATGCCAGCATACCCTACACATACGCCGAGATTAATAACAAAGTAATTGTAAGCGAAGACCGAAATGATTTTTTATTGATGACTGAAGGCTGGGAGGGGGACAAGCGACTCCACTATTGCCTCATTCACGTTGAAATTCGCAACGGCAAACTCTGGATTCATTATGATGGTATGGAAGACGGGATTACTGATGAATTACTGGAAGGTGGCGTTCCTGAAAATTGCATTGTTTTGGCGTTTCATTCGCCGGAAGTACGCAAACATACCGGATTTGCGATCGCCTGAAAAATCCGCCTGCAAAATATCGAGTTAACCGTCGCTATCAAATTAAATATTCCCAGGTTTGAGCCAGCCAAAAACTTCGCCTAAAGTCAACTGCATTTCCGGCATAAATTGGGGAATCGGAAGTATATCTGTCGGTTCTTGCAGTGCGATCGGCTGCTCCCCTGCGGGATAAGCTAAAATGTTTTTTTCATCAGGATCGATCGACCACCCCATCTGACAACCTGCATTCAAACAATGCAAAATATTGTTTGTGACTTTGGTTTGGCTTTGACCTGGGGATAAAATTTCTATTGTCCAGTCTGGGTGAGTATTAAATGTATCGGCAATTTCGCCGTCAGCATCAAGGGGAATTCGATTCCACGCAAAAATCGCGACATCGGGAACGATAGAACACCCGCCAAAGGTGCAGCGAAGTTCTAGTAAGGCTAGGGCAATTTGTGGTTTCTGTACGAGATGATTGACTACTGTGACCAGTCTACCTTGAATTGTACTGTGTTTTCCTTGTGGCATGGGTTTTTGTTCGATCGCACCGTTGATGTATTCGCTAGCGGGTTTGGTTTCTGGCAATTGCAAAAACTCGTCCAGGGTGATAGTTTTTTGAGGAGCTTGTACCATATATCGATCGCCCTTTTGAATTGTGTGGCGGTAACAGTTCCAGTATATTTGAAGTTTCGTCGCTTTTGGTGCAATAATCGAACTCAAAAGACTCTAAACTGTAGCTAGCCCGATCGGCAGTTTCCATAGCAAATAGTCGATCGCATTGATCGAGGCAGAAATTTGCACATCCCACGTCAGTGGCATCTATACTGAGAGTCCTAGGGCTCTTCAATCTGACTGCTGACTGCTGGCTAATAACTAATGACTACTGACTACTGACTACTGACTACTGACCACTGACTAATTCCTATGTCAAACAAGATAATCCAAGCAATTAAATCGAGCGGTATATTAGGGGCGATCGCCTTTTTGACTGTTGTGCTATTCGGCGGTTGGAGCGGCACCGTCATCGGGTGGCTGATGGGCACGGCTGCGGGCTTCATTAGCTGTCAAGAGCAAAAGGTTAACAGCCCGAAAATGGGTGCGACAGTCGGCAGTTTGGCGGGTTTAGGTTTGGGCGTTTGGCTGTTAGTTGCTAGCGCGATCGAAGGGGTTTTAGTTAGACCTTTTTCCGGTCAATCTGCTGTGGATTTGCCGGCTACTCTGCTGTACGGGATTTGCAGTTTGACGATCGCACTTTTGACAGCTTCGTTAATGGGTGCTTTGCAGGGTTTGCCGGGAGAACGGCAGCGACAGGCTACTCTGGTAACATTAGCTTTTATCTTAATTCTGTTTCCGTTTATCGACCTTCAAGCTAAGACTGGCTGGATTGCTACGGTAGTACAGATTCAAATCTTTATTATGCTCGCCCTGGGTTTGAATATTACTGTGGGTTTTGCAGGTTTGTTGGATTTGGGATATGCGGCGTTTTTTGCGATCGGCGCTTACACCACTGCTTTGCTATCTTCCGGCCAGTTAAATATTGCTTGGAATTTTTGGCTGGTTTTGCCGATCGCGGCCGGTGTAGCTGGCATTGCGGGCGTAATCCTGGGTATTCCGACACTGCGGCTCAAGGGCGATTATTTGGCAATTGTTACCCTCGGTTTTGGCGAAATTATCCCGGTGGTATTTCGGAATTTAACCGCGATTCGCATCGACGAACCAATCTCGAAGATTGTCGCTGCTATTTTGGGTAAGCCCGAGTTGGTGCTTTGTCTCGTTGGGTGCGATCGACCTTTTAACCTCACCGGCGGCGAAGCGGGCATAAACCCGATCGGGCGTCCATCTCTGCCGATCGTCGGCACATTCAGCACCGGCAACTACTTTCCCTGGTACTACCTAATTTTATTGCTAGTAGTCTTCGCTTACTTCATGATTTCGCGGCTGCGAGATTCCCGCTTGGGACGGGCATGGAATGCCATGCGCGAAGATGAATTAGCGGCGAGTGCGATGGGCATCAACCTGGTCAAAACCAAACTTTCGGCTTTTGCAATGGGAGCGACGTTTTCGGGCTTTGCAGGCGCGTTTTACGCCGCCTACATCAGCGCGATTTTCCCCAGCGTCTTTGATTTCTCGGTGTCGGTAATCATCCTGTGCATGGTGATTTTAGGCGGTTTGGGCAACATGACTGGGGTGATTTTGGGCGGTATCATTATCATGTCTGCCGATCGGCTTTATCTCCCCCAACTCGCCCAAGTCCTCAAAGGTTTTCTGAATACCTTTGTACTTCCCAGGATTGCAATTCCCCAGTTAGCAGACTTTCTAGCAACCAGTTTAGACCCGATTCAACTGCGCTTATTTCTGTTCGGTTTAACTCTAGTTGTCATGATGATCGTGCGGCCAGAGGGCCTGATTCCCGATCGAATCCACCAAGCCGAACTGCATTCTGAGGATGAAGCCAGCAATGAATCTTTAGCTGATGCCAGAAGTCAATAGTAAGGATGAAGAATTAGCCATGAGCAATGTAACTGGTACTGCTTTTATCGTTGCCGAATTTAGAGCAGAAGAAAACCAAGAAATAGCCCCGCTTTACACTGATAACGTAGTAAAAATTTGGCTGAATGAGGAAACAAAAGAAATCGCTGCTAAAATAGCTCAAAACTCTCCCGCAGCCAAAGAAATGGTTAAGTTGCGGACTAAATATTTTGATGATGTTTTGTCAAATCAAATTTTAGGAGGTTGCAAACAAGTAGTGATTTTAGGCTCCGGCTTGGATACTCGCGCTGCGAGAATTAATGGAGAAAAAGCTACTTATTTTGAAATAGAAGACCGCGCGACACTGCAATTAAAGGAAGAAACTCTCAAAGCCAACAAAATTACGGCCAATGTTCGCTACATTCCCGGCGATTACGTAAAAGACGGTTTAATCTCCTTGCTTAAACAGAGCGAATTTGATTTCGATATACAGACATATTTTTTGTGGGAAGGCAACACAACCTTGCTTGCCAAAAAAGATGTAATATTTGTGTTAGAACAAATTCGCGACAATGTGAAGAGTTTTCGATTGTCTTTTGATTATATGTCAGAGAAGGTGATTTTGAGAACAACGGGCTACCAAGATATCAATGATTACATAGATAAATACGAAAGTATGTATGCACCGTGGATTACTGGTTTTGACCAAATTGCCTCTTTGGCTGAGGAATTAAATCTCAAACTGATTGAAAACTTTTCGACGGCAGATTTGCACGCACAATATCGCCCTCTCAGTTCCCTGGAATCTAATCTTTTTAAGTTCTATTTTGTGTGTACGTTAGAAAATTCAGTAGGGTGCGTCAGTCGAGATATTAGACTCACCTAAAACAATCTTCTCCTGACGTTAGAAAATTCAGTAGGGTGCGTCAGTCGAGATATTAGACTTAACTCAAACAATCTTCTGCTGACGCACCCTACCCAATCCCAGAAATTCAGTAGGGTGCGTCAGAGAGAGATTAGACTCAACTCAAACAATCTTTTGCTGACGCACCCCACCAAATCCAAGTAACAAAAATTACCCACAATAACAAATTCGAGGCTCAAATCCACATATATTTAGAAAGGTGCGTGACGCCAGAAGCCTGCTAGACTTCACCTAAATCTATTTGCAGTCACACACCCTACCCGAGAAGTTCAAAACTAATATTAGGAAACACCATCAAAATGTCACTATTAGAAGCACAGCAACTTACAATGCGATTCGGCGGTTTGACAGCGGTCAACCAAGTTAGTTTAATCTTGGAAAAAGGCTCGATCGCCAGTTTGATCGGCCCCAACGGTGCGGGAAAAACTACTTTTTTTAATATGCTGACTGGTATCTACAAACCGAGTGCCGGTAACTTGCTGCTCGAAAATAAGAATATCACGGGTTTACCGCCCGATCGCCTAACCAGCTTCGGGATTGCGAGAACCTTTCAAAATATCCGCTTGTTTAACAATATGACAGTGCTGGACAATATTTTGGTAGGCAGGCACAGCAGAATGAAAACAGGTTTGTTGGGTGCAATCCTCCGCCCACCGACTGCGATTACCGAGGAACGGGAAGCTAAAATAAAAGCCCTGACTATGCTAGATTTCGTCGGTTTAGGCATGAAGAAAGCGCCGGAGTTGGCAAAAAACCTTTCCTACGGCGACCAGCGCAGATTGGAAATTGCGAGGGCTTTGGCTTCCGATCCGAAAGTGCTGCTTTTGGACGAACCGACTGCGGGGATGAATCCCAATGAAACGGCTGATTTAACTCGCTTTATTTACCGGATTCGCGATGAGTTGGATTTGAGTATTTTGCTGATCGAACACGATATGAAGGTGGTGATGGGTATTAGCGATCGGGTTAGTGTGATGGAGTACGGTACTAAAATTTCGGAGGGAACCCCCGCAGAAGTTCGCGCCGATCCTCGCGTGATTGAGGCATATTTGGGCAAAGAAGAAGATGCTAATGGGTAATGGTTAGAGTTGAATTGCAAAAATAATTAGGACGGGCTATAGCAATCTTAAATGATTCAGATAAATTTGTAGGGGTAGTGCCAAGAATGCCTACCCCCTATCTATCGGGCAACCACGGGGCAAGCGAGCCGCTACAAGAATTATGCAAATGATTTAGGATTGCTATAGAAGCCCATCCCACAATAAAAAAATTGTGGGATGGGGTTTCAGCATCGTCCCAAAATTTGATTAAAAGAACTTTTGTAAGAGATAAGTGAGGTGCGCAATGCGCACCCTACGCATAGAGGTTCGGGGATTTTTGCTAAACTTTTGATGGGATTTCAGACAATTTATGCTTGGGTTTTCTGCTCTTGAAGAGCAAGCCTAAAAAGGTTAAAGTACCTAATACTGTACTCGGTTCGGGAACTGCTTGTGGTTCTGCTTCTGCTTCTGCGATATTGTTCTTAACTTCTACTAATCTTAAGTTAGTGGCGCTGTCAAATGTCCGCGAATACACCCCAGAAGTATACAGGAGGCTTTCTGCTGTACTTCCTGCCGCCATAAACTTAAAATTAATTGCTGTGGGATGAAAGCTGTTGCTGGCGGAAAAATTAAAATAACTTCCCCCAGAAGAGTCTAAAAAGCTGACAAGTTCAAAGGAGTCTAACAGAATGTTGGTAACAGTGTTAATCAACCCAAAAAATATACTTCCACTCGCTCGGGCGCGTTCGGATTGGCTGTTTTCAACTGATGTCAAAAGATTTAAAACTGTCTGGAAATTGAAGGAAAAAGTTTCTTGGGCATCAATATCGAAGTCGCCGATAACTGTTGCTTGACTTTCGGCTAAACCGACATAGTTGCTGCCGCTACCTGTGACTTGACTCTTCGAGAGATTTGCTGCTAGCAATTCGTGACAGTTAGATATAAAAACTGCCTCAGCATTGGCTTCGCTAATCACAACACCTTTGTTAGCTATCGCCAAGGTATTAGTATTAGTAGATGTACTTGTATCTGTGGGTCTGTGACTGAATGCGTCAATGCTTGCTTCGGCCGCAGAACCTGCTATTGTGGCAGCATTGCTGGGCGCTATACCTACAGTCAAGCCTGTTACTAAAGGAGTTACTAATAAAAATGCGATTGCTCCGGTGCTGTGATTTAATTTCATGATGAATCTCCTTAAAGTTGCCGAGTTTTAAGTGCTGTTATTTTCGTAATTACTAGCGGTTAATTTCCCTTACGTATTCATACTATCTCTTTACTTAGAGGTAGTTATAAAGTTACTGTCAAGAAATCCTTTGTTTGATTAAAAGTTCTGTAAAGTTGGTGGCAAAAACTTCTGCTAGTCTTAGTTTCTTCAATGGTGCGATTCGATATAATCCTGTCTGCATAAGGATCGATCGCAGAAAAAGCCTGACTTTTGCACGACTGCTCAATTGCTCAAACTACACGGTATTCGATCGCTCGCTGCGTGTTGATTTAAGTAAAAATACTGCTTACTATAAAAAAGGTTTATTTTAAATAAATGCAATAAAACTTTATAATGAGTCGGGATAATATAACAAAGGACAAAGCAGAAAGAGTAATTATGCTAGAAATCAAAGACATACATACCTACTACGGAAATATTCACGCTCTCAAAGGAGTATCGCTAACTGTCTCGCAGGGAGAAGTTGTGACATTAATCGGTAGCAACGGGGCGGGGAAAAGTACAACTCTCCGCACGATTCAAGGATTGCTGCGCCCGCGCAGCGGCACTGTATTATTTGAGGGTAAGCCTTTGGAATCGCTGTCTACAGAGGCGATCGTCCGTTTAGGCATTTCTCAAAGCCCCGAAGGAAGGTTGATTTTTGGGCGCATGACGGTACAAGAAAACCTGGAAATGGGTGCTTATCTCCGCAACGATACTCTCGGTATCAAGTCGGATATGGAAAAAGCTTTAAATTTATTTCCCCGTTTGCGAGAAAGAATTAGTCAAAAAGGGGGAACTCTCAGCGGGGGGGAACAGCAAATGCTGGCGATCGCCCGGGCTTTGATGTCGCGCCCCCGTTTGCTATTGTTGGATGAGCCGAGTATGGGCTTGGCGCCGATGTTAGTCAGTCAAATTTTTGCGATCGTCCGCGATATTAACGCTCAAGGAACAACTATTTTACTGGTGGAACAAAACGCCCGCATGGCTTTAAGTGTAGCTCACCGCGGTTATGTGATCCAAACTGGTGAGGTGGTAGTTGCAGGTACTGCTACCGATTTGCAGTCAAATGAAACTGTTCGCAAAGCGTATTTAGGTGAAAGTTAAATAGCTATTTTGGGAATGGGGAATTGGGAATGGGGAATTGGTAATTGGGAATTGGTAATGGAGAATTGGTAATTGGTAATGGAGAATTGGTAATTGATAAGGGGTAATTGGTAATTGGTAATCGGTAATTGGTAATGGGTAATCGGTAATTTTCAATTACTCATTGAGCGCGGTTAATTAAATATCCTGGTTAAGGACTAATGCCCAATGACCAATGACCAATGACCAATGACCAATGACCAATGACCAATGACTACTGACTAATGACTACTGACTAATTCCCCATTTGCGATCGCAAATTCCCCGTTTTCAATTCCGTCTCAAAAGCCGCCCGTACCTTTTCCCACTCCGCTTCGGCTTCCAACAGGCGATCGCGCGCCGCCCTCGCATCAAACACCTGTTCCCCTCCAGACTCAACCGCCACGCGGCCCATGAACTCCAACTCCTTGCATACTTCCGAAAAAGACACCGCTCCTAAATTGGCGCTGCTCGACTTCAGCGTGTGAGAAGCCAGCTTCAAACTGTCAGCATCCCCCAGATAAATAGCTTCCTTAATTGTTTCTAAATGCTGCTGTGCATCTAACAAATATATCTGAATCAACTCCCCCAAAAAATCGGGATCTTCCTCATCGTCTAGCTCGCGGAGATTGTGCAAAACCTCAAAATTAATCTGCGAATTTGCTGGCGGTTGCACGCTTGAATGTCTAGCAGCATTACTGCCATTTTTATCGGAAATATCGGGATTTTTTGGCTCAGTAACGGCATTCAATTCATCCCGGCGCAGAGGTTGGCACTTGCTGAGGGCGAGGGCCAACTCTTCCCGGCGCACGGGCTTAGTAATATAATCGTCCATACCTGCTTCCAGACACTTTTCGCGATCGCCCTGCATGGCATTAGCCGTCATCGCAATAATTCTCGGCTTATTGTTGGCTGGCCATTCCGCACATATGCGGCGCGTCGTTTCCAAACCGTCCATCTGCGGCATCTGCACGTCCATCAGCACAACATCGTAAGATTGTCGCTTCAGCGCCTCCAAAACCTCCAAGCCATTAGCCGCAATATCCGCCCGATATCCTATCCTGTCGAGCAAATGCGTAGCGACTTTTTGATTGACCACATTATCCTCTGCTAGCAAAATCCGAATCTGACTAGAATTAGTTGGATCGTGTGGCGCAGAATTGCTCGGAACCTGCCTTAAAACCGCAGGAGTCCGCTGCGCGCGGTGCTGTTCTTGAGAATTTTCAAAATACTTCAATCCCGAAGTCAAAGTCGCCACATTTGAAAGTTCTCCCTTGCTGCTTCTACCGGCAACATATCCAAAAACTTGCAGCAATACATTATAAAACTGCGACTGTTTTAGAGGCTTAGTTAAAAACGCCGAAAAATGTACTTCTGTAGTTTCAAGTTTTTTCCAAACTTCCGCCTTGCTCAAATAAGTAAACAGCACCAAAGGTAGCGTAACTTTGCGAGGGCTTTTTACTTTGATGGCATTAGGATTTAGCCCGTCGTCGCTAGACAAATTGCTCAGCTCCCATGAACGAATCTCCACAGCCAAAGACACGCCGTCCATATCTGGTAGATTCATCGCCAAAATAGCCAAATCGATCGCCGAGTTTTCTTTGATGATTTCCAAAGCCTCAGCGCCCGAAGTTACAGCCACAGGTATCAGGCCCCAAGCCTCAGCTTGCCGAATCAAAACTTGCCGGTTAATGGCATGATTCTCGACAATTAACAAACGCTTACCAACAGTAAATTCCGGTGGTTTTTCCTCAACCGCGCTTTCATTGGCTTCAGCAATCACTGTGAAATAAAAAATTGAACCCGAACCCGATATCGACGGCCCAGAAAATCCCGCAGGGGGCGTTCCTGCCGTACTTTGTCCGATCGCAGAAACAGCAGGTTGAGACTTAGAACTTCCGGGAGCAACCTGACTGACAACCCACATTTTACCCCCCATCATATCGCTCAAACGCTGGCTGATAGCCAATCCCAAGCCCGTCCCGCCGTAATGTCGCGTTGTGGAAGCATCCACCTGCGAAAAAGCTTTAAACAGGCGATCGATCCTGTCTGGCGGAATCCCAATTCCCGTATCTTGGACACCGAATTGAATCTCGTACAGTCTCCTACCTGCCAGTTTTTCCGGGTTAATTGCTAGCGGTTGCGGCTCTAGAATATTGCTGATTTCCGGCAAACTTTTAGCAGGTAATTGTTCAATTTTCCGAGCCGTACAGCAGACTACTATTTCTCCAGATTCTGTAAATTTAACTGCATTTCCCAGCAGATTTACTAATATTTGGCGCAGCCTCGTGACATCTCCTAAAATATTTTTTGGAACAGAATCATCAATAAAGTAAGCCAACTCTAAACCTTTTTCCGACGCTCTAGGAGCCAGCAATTCCAGAGATTCTTCTATACAGTTTTGCAGATCGAAGGGGCTGCGTTCCAAATCCATTTTCCCCGATTCAATCTTGGAAAAGTCGAGGATATCGTTAATAATAGTTAGCAAAGCATCGCCGCTGGTGCGAATTGTCTCCACAAAATCCCGCTGTTCTGGAGTTAGTTGCATATCCAGCAGCAAACCGGTCATCCCGATTACCGCATTCATCGGAGTGCGGATTTCGTGACTCATAGTCGCTAAAAATTCGCTCTTAGCTCTGTTAGCAACTTCCGCCGCTTCTCGCGCTTGCTCCAAAGCTTCATTTTGCTCTGCCAACTGTCGCTGTCGCTGAACTTCGGTTTCTAAGAGCAGTGCTTGAGCTAAGGTAATTCCGACTTGAGCGGCAACATCTTCTAAGAGTTCAATTTCGTCGGGAGTCCACTGGCGAGTTGCATCGCACTGATGCAAAGTAATAATGCCATTCGGTTCTCCTTGATAGGAAGTGCGAACCGCCAACATAGATTTTAATCCGATGCGGCGGCACATCGGTACGGAAGATTCGAGCAAGGGATCGGCAAACACGTCGGGAGATGCCAGGGCTATATCTTCTGCGAGTAGTTTTTCGGTATAGGGGTTGTAAGTAACAGAAAGTTCTAAATCTAAAGCCGATTCGTGACCTGGTTCTAGGTATTCTGCGACGCAAGGAAGGTGGGGATAAGGTTGGGAAAGATAGGTGTGAATTGTACAGCGATTGACGCCGAATACGCGGCCGATTTGGGTGGCGGTAGTCTGAAAAATTTCTTGAGTGTCTAAGGTCGATCGCACTTTTTGAGTAATTTGTTTGAGCAGCAATACGCGCTGGTACTGTCGCTGCAAAGTTCGCTCTCGCTCTTCGCGGGCAATTTCCGCGCCGATGTAATTGCCCATCAGCTTTAAAATTTCAAAATTCAGGGGTTTTAAAGGAGGTTTAGGGGTGCGGGAAGTAAAGCTCAAAGTGCCAAAAACTCGCCCTTGGACTATTACCCGCGTGCCGACAAAAGCCTCCAAGCGGCGCACGGCGTAAGCGGGATGCTGCTTCCACTCAGTAGTGCCGGCTGATTCGATCGAAATAGGTTCGATCGATCGCAAAACCTCTCGCTCGAAGGTTCTGCTCAAAGAAAAACCGTCTCCTTTAGCAAATCCGAAGGGAAAATCTTGCGGTACATAAGCCGCGAGCACTTCGTAGCGATCGCCCAAAACCCTACCCAACAGCCCGATATCCATCCCAAACTGACTGCAACCCATGGCCAGCAACCGGGCCGTTCGCTCGTCAAAAGAGCCTGACGAGCCCACCATTACCTCGTAGAGCGATCGAATTGCGCGCTCGCTTTCCCGCAGTTCCTCAACCCCTTCAACGCGGTTGCAGACATCGTGCAAGGTTCCTAAAATTCCCACTATTTCACCTTGGGAATTCCGCCGGACTTGGGCAAATATTTCAACTGAAACAAAACCTGAATCAATCTGAATTCCTAATTCGTTTTTTGCCGACTCCAACTTGTATTTAAATCGCAGTTCTCGCCGATAAAATGCTGATTTTCCCGACAGCAAAGACTCCAATAAATTTGCACAATGCGGGCGCTCATCTGGATGCACCCAATCTAAAAAATTAGTGGTCAAACTTTCAGCCACCGAAAAACCCGTAATTTCAGTCCAAGCGCGGTTGAGAAATGTCCAAACCCCTGCCGCATCCATCTGAAAAATTACTGTTGCTTTCAAAGCATCAAATACTTGGAATTGCTCCACACCATCGCAGTTTTTGAGTTCTAACTGCTGGTTTGGAGTAATATCTGTATGAGTTCCGACTACCCGCAGCGGCTTGCCCGCAGCGCTCCGCAAAACTTGACCTCGGTTGAGCACCCAGAGAGTGCTGCCGTCTTTGCAGTGCATTCGATATTCGGCTGCAAAATCCGCTGTTTTTTGTGCGAAGTGATCTTCTAAAGCTGCCTTCACTCCATCAATGTCGTCTCGGTGAATGCGACTCCACCATTCCGATCGCCGATTCGAGATTTCCCCTTCTTTGTAGCCGAGCATTTCTTGCCATTGCGCCGAATAAAAAAACTCATCAGTTTCGAGATTCCAATCCCAAATCCCCTGATTGTTGACGGTAGCGGGGAGATTTGGGGGCGGCGCGACGCTAATGTTTTGAGCAATTTCTGCATCTGGGTAGCGATTGGCTGCTGGAAGCTGTATTTCTGCTAAGAGTTTTTTGTACTGCGCGTTGCTAGATTCTAGCTGGCGCTGCAAAGCGAGCAAGCCTGAATGCAGAGATTTTGAGTCCAGTGCTTGTAAAAGGATAGTTTGAGGATTGACAATTCCGATCGGGTGATTGCTGTCGTTGATGACTAATAGAGGCAACTGGCAGTAGTGTTTTTGCAGCAGGGCGATGGCTGCTTCCAGGCTAGAGTGCGATCGTACCAGGGGTGGCGAACTGCTGCAAATCGCTCCTGCTTTAATTCTGCTGGAGTCTCTGCCCGCGGCTTGCAACTGTACGATGTCCCGCGAACTTACCACCCCAACGAGTTTGTGGAGGTTGGGATTTGTAAATTTGGAATTTTGAGCTGCACCATTCGAGTTTGGTTCCGGGGTTTCAGTAATTAATACATAGCTAACATTGTGTCGGAACATCAGTTGCGCCAAATAGCGAACCGAAGCAGTAGCAGGAGCGTGAATAATTCGCGAGGCTGCGATTTGAGGGATTTGATCGAGTTTAATTAAACTCGCGGGCAGCTCTAATTTCCGATGTAAAATTGGCAGCGGCGGAGGGAACGCCAAGGGTGGCGAAGGGCTGCTAATTGGTTGTGGCGATTCCCCAATTTCTTGCAACAGTTGTACCAAGCTTTGAGAGCTAATTAAACCGACAAGTTCTTCAGCGTCGCTGACGACTGGCAAATGCCCGATCAGATGTTTGTCCAGCAGATTTGCTAAGGCAAAAAAGTCGGGAATTTCCGATTCTCGGGCTACAGTTACGGTTCTGATCATGATTTGCTCGATCGCAAATCCCCTCAAAGCAGCGCCGATCGAATTTAGCTGTACGACATCACGCGCTGTAAAAATCCCCAGCACCGTCTGCCCACCCGGATAGGATGGTTTTGAGCCGTTGAGACTCTGCCCGTTGACGGATGGCGGTAGCGCACGCGGTACGCCGTTGTAGAAACCCGACTGTTGTCGCGATTGTGGGGAAGTCCCGTTCGTCGGATTTCCCAGTTGAGAATGCCCGCGCGGTTCTACCACGAGGACGTAACTGGCTCCTGTGCTGCTCATCAGCTCGATCGCCTCTTCTACGGGCGTCTCAGGGGTGACGGTGAGGGGATTGCGGTTAATGACCTGACTGAGAGAGGGAATAAACATCAGCGGGCATAAAAGTGATATTTGTTGAAAAAACCCGATCGCCGCGGGCAGCAGGTGGATTGAGAGGCTTGGCCCGCGAGGTTTCCAAGCGCGCTCAAAGTTTATGTACGAGTCCAATCACCCAAAGGGCGGACTTTGGGATTGTCGGCAATTCCTTGCCTAGTCTAACTGCTGCGGGTTTACGAGCAAGAATTTCTGCGATCGTCTAGACTTCGGCTACTTTCTCGCCGTTATATAAATCCTACTCAAACTTAATCAATACCTATCAAAGCTATTCAAAGGTTTGAGTTTCGTTTATTTCCTGCTTCACTCTGGTAGTGTCGGCACTGACCAGTCCGCAGGCTAGCCCCGTCTAACTGACGGTTTTTGATAAATTAATCGCAGCGTTCAAATCGCGGTCGATGACATAAGCGCAACGATCGCACTCAAACACTCGCTCACCAAGAGAAAGTATTTCTTTTTTAGCTCCACAATGAGAGCAAAGTTTTGAACTTGGGAACCATCGGTCAACTACGACCAATTTAGAGCCATACAATTTACACTTGTAGGTTAGCTGGCGGCGAAACTCGTAAAATCCCATGTCTTGAATGCTTTTCGCCAGCTTGCGATTTGCCATCATCCCGGATACATTCAAATCCTCAATTACTACCGTGCCGTGGTTTTTAGCAAGCAGCGTCGTGAGTTTATGCAACGTATATGAGCGGATGTTGGCAATCTTGCGGTGCAGTTTAGCTATCTCTATATGAGCATTTTTCCAGTTGCTTGAACCTTTAACTTTGTGACGGTGCAAATATTGCAAGCGCGCTATTTTTTTCTCTAACTTGCGGTAAGATTTAGCACCTTGGATCGCTTCACCATTACTGAGGGTTGCTAGGTTTTTTACACCGATGTCTACACCCACAATGCTAGTATTTACTGTAGTTTGTTCTGCCACCGACCGCCTGAAACTGATAAACCACCTATCGGCTTGACGGCTAATTTTTACAGATTTAGGCTTAACCTGAGGCAGTCGTTCGTAAGTTTTTAGAACGCCTATTACAGGTACTTGAATTTTATTGTTGCCCAAGATTTTCACGGCTCCTTCCAAAGTGAAAGAGTCGCCCTTGCCTTTTTTCTTGAACTTGGGGACGCCGGCAGTTTTGTTAAAGCAGCGCTTCCATGAATCGCGCAACGCTATTAATGCTTGCTGGGGTGCGGATTTGCTGCACTCGTAATACCATTCATTCTTTGATTTCACCATTGCTACTAACAGTTTGTGCAAGTCAATAGCGCTGGGAAACTTCAATTTTTCTTGGGGGTTTTGTCGGTTGTGGTCGAGAATGTTTTTGGTGAGCCACAATCCCCAATTCCAGGCGTGACGAGCTACACCGCAATGCTTCATTAATGCTGTGCGCTGTTGGTTATTTATTTTTAACTCAGTTTTGAAACCGAGTAGCATGATGTAACCTCCTTAACTACTTAAATCATATTACCTTTTGCGGACTACCTGTCGCGTGAGTGGAGATGCTGAGACCTTCATCGTTTGGTGGCTGCGTCAATCGTTAACTTAGTCATTTAACTATGATAGCGCAGTTAATGAGCAGGTTTAAGAAGCTAATGGTAATTTTTTGTGAACAGATACAAGCCCAATTCTGAACTCCGAGGATTTAACAGACATCTTGCAAAAATAGCTAGGACGGGGCAAGAGGGCCCATCCCACAAAAAGTTTTTTTTGTTGTGGAATGGGCAGGAGAGCCCGTTCCCTAATTAGATTACAAGGACTTTTGCAATCTTGTCTAACATTCAATTCGGGCGATCGAACTTGATGAGAATAGCACTGTTACCCGGCACCAAAAAAGTCGCATTACCGCCCTTCAGCGTCAAGCTACCAACAACCTCATCCATTGACCTCAAACTAAACTCCCGCACCGTCCCATTACCAGCTTCGATCAAAGCCGAAATATCGGCACGAACAGTATAAGATTTAGCTCGATCGTTGACAGCCAGCAAATAAACATTCTTACTAGAATCGAGAGTTGCAACTGCCATTAAATCCGAACTGTTAGCGATCGGAAAAAAGCTAGCCCTACCCCCTTGCAAAGCCCGAATTCCCATCCGCAAAGCATAGTAGCTAGCGCGCCGTTTTCCTCCGTCTCCCAGCAAACCTTCTGCCAATCCCGGCTTTCCCCAGTCGTACAAACAGAATACGTGACTCCCATAAATATAATTATCGCCCGGTTGGGAGCCTCGGATTAAATTTTTAATCAAACTTAAAGCTAAAGGGAAATCATTATAGCTAATTTGATAACTTCCCCATTCTCCCACCCAAAGCTGCGAGTTAGCGCGGACAGTCCCCTTCATCCAGCCGCGCACTTTGCGGGTGTAGTTAGAAATATCTGCATCGTAATTGTGGACATTGACTGCATCGAAATAATTGGGGATTTCTCGCAAAGCATCAGCAGGCCAATTGCTGCCACCTACGGTTGTCGGGCTGTGGATGCGGTAAGCGCGCTCCGGCAAATAACTTTTGTACGCAAAGTCGATCGCATCTTTAGCCACCTTCACCAACTCAAAATAGTCAGCCATAGTTCCGCCCCAACCCTGTATGCGGTAGTCCGGTTCGTTGTGAATTTCCCAATCATCAACGCGGTAATCGTTGCGTACATTCAACCAATAAACCGTAGCAAAAACGTGTTCCCACCACTCGTTCCAATCTTCTTTAGTTCGGGGCGGATTCAGTTGCAGCGCCCAAGAGGGATTCCAGCTACTGTCCACATTGCGAAGGCTGACAACGGGACGAATATTTGCTTGTTTGAGAGTATTAAAAATAGTCCTGGCATTGCCTTGCCAAACAGTGCCAGGTTCTCCAGACCACGAATAATCGCTACCCCGGGGCGGATCGGTCATAATTTTATCCCAATGCCCCCAATTAATAATATTTGGATTAGCCTTAATTTGGGATATTTCCGGCCACCCGTATTTACCGTCATCGTCTTCCGATTCCCATCGAGACATCCCGCCGTAAATGCGGTATGTATTAATTCCCAAATCTTGCAAATCTTTGAGGTCAAAGTTGATGTTGCCCTCGACTGCACCGATGTAGCGAGTGCTGACACCCGCAGCAGTGCCGGAGAATTTAATTGTTGCGATGTTTTGAGCAAAAGTTGTCGTTCCGCTGAAAAACTCTATGCCGATGGCAATTAAAAGGGCGATCGTGAAATTCCGAATTAGAGTTTTTGATAACACTACGTTGATAACTAATGACTAACTGCTTGACATCTCAATGTAGCAAGGATTTTTTAAATTGGTATCATTAACTTCAACCGGCGCTGAACCTGCCCCGCCGCCGCCGCAATTACGATCGCCAAAATCGGGTGCAGTGGCTCGCTGTGGCGAACTTCTGCATAAGTGAGCCCATGGATCAAAGTAAAATAGCCGCAGACTGCAAACAGTGGCAAAAACTCCCGCCAGCGATGCCGCAAAACGATCGCGCCCAAAGCCGCAAATACAGGTAAAATTCGCGACACTAAAATGCCGACAATCCGTTGCTGCGAAAAGAATAGCCGCATTGCCTCCACATTAAACATAGCGTGATAAGGCCAGTCACTTAAAGGGTTTCCTAACCATAAATAAACTGCCTTTTGCAAACAATACCAGAGATACACAGCAGGCTCGCGGAGGATTGAAGCGATCGCCCGTTTGGTAAAATAGCGATCGCCCTCAATGGTAAAAACATCGTGTCCGCCATTCCGAGCCGGATTCAGTTCTTCCTGCCAAATTTGAAGGATATGGCGTTTTGGCAGTTGTTCGTAGGCAAAATGATAAAACTCTGGACTTCCTTGCCACAGCAGCCCCGTAGAAACACTGTAAATCAAAAAAGTCTTGTGAGTTCGATAATTGTGATAAGTCCAAGGTGTAGTAATGATGATAATTGCGCCCAAATAAGCAACAAACAAAGCAATCTTGCGTTTAAAAGACCATTGGCGCGGCATCAATAGTGGCACAATTAATGGAAACAACATCGCTGTCGGCCGACAAAGATTCGTAATTGCCAACAACGCACCTGCTAATGAAAACTTTTGCCACTGCGGCCGTTCCAATGCTCGCAGCAAGCCAAGCACTGTTAAAATCATTAAAGGCGCGTATAAAATTTCTGTTTGCAGCAGCCTGACATGAAGAATTAGGGAGGGATGTAGCGCAGTTAATCCAGCGGCGACTAAGGAACTTTGAGGGCCAGTAAAACGCCGTGCCAGGATAAAAGTTAGCGGTATAATTGTGGCCCCCAAAAAAGCTTGTACGCAGACTACAGATGCGGGAGAACGACCAAAAATTGCATAGCATCCAGCTATGAAAAATGGATAAACTGGTGTGCGGCCCGCCCACTCAAAAAAATGACCCTTCAGCAACCAGTATGCCAAACCTTCATAGCCTGGTTCGTCGCCTGTGAGACGGGCGGGGGTATCGGGGAGAGTTTGGTTGGTGCGCCACGCCAAATAAAGCCGGAATGCCAGTCCCAACAGGGTCAGACAAATTAGCGTCCAAAAAATTCTGCGGTCATTTCTTTGCTGTGGCACTTCTGATATGTTTGATGTCATAAAAAATGACTGCGAAAATTTGATTGGTTCGCTCTCAACAATTATATAGAAACTTGCGTATCCAGACCAGAAACCCGGTTTCTCTGTAGATATCTCCTTGCTGGGCTGAGATTTCTCAACAGAAACCGGGTTTCTTAGTGGATATTAAGCTGTTACTAAAACTTCTCCATAACATACTTGCCCAAATTCCTGCCCGCCTTCAACCCATCCCGATTGTCCGAGGGCCAATGAGCACCGCCGTAAACGCGACTCATCCCGGCCTCCTCCGCAGCTTCCGTCAAACTTTTAAAAGCCCGAGGCTGCAAATTTACCGAAGCATCGGCGACGGCGGTAAAACTCACATTATCGCCGAAAAAAGCAGTCAAAACTGCATCCGCTGCACCGCCAAAGGTACTGTGTCCAGAAACATAAGCTGGGGAAGATGGAGTATTTAATAAAGGCGTCCAATTTGCATCGGCGGTTGTCTGGGGATTGCCGTCTTTATCTGCTTGCTGAATTCCTGTAAGCGGCCGCCACCGATTGAAGGTATATTTTTGGTCGCCGTCGATGATGCTGGCATCGGCGAGGGCGATATTCAACACTGCAAATAAACGCAGGTTTTGCTCGAAGGTATTGCTGCGGCGAACGGCAATATCCGCAGCAATTTGGTTCCAATGTCCGGGAGGAGTGACAGTACCTGGATTGTTCAGCCAAAATTTCGCGATCGCACTTTGATCGGCTGTGCGAGTCTTGCTATCTTTTGCTCCTAATTCTTTGAGTTTGTTGAACTCTGCTGTGTATTCTTCGCTAGTCAAACTTGGCATATTTGCAATCTGAAACTGGGAACCTTTTGTCATGGCAAAAGGTTTGACATTTTTCCAGTGCGGCATCGAGGCAGGTTTCAAATCTGGCGGTATGGGTTGCCAATAACCGGGTTGATTAACTGGAGTATATGTCACCTCAGTATTCGCGCCGTCATCTTTGCGCCATTCTAAGATTTTGCCTGCTACAAATTCTCCCAATTGTACGCCGTCGGTTTTTGATTTCCCTTCAGCTATGGCGGTTAAAGATGCTGTTTTTGCTGCATCTAAAGTTGCTGTTTGTTTCGGGTACAAATTTGCTAGCACGCGGTGGGCTGCTGCTACTGCTGCTGCTTCGGCTGATGTGCCGGCGGGAGGTTGCACTGGCACTTTGTATACTTTGTGAGTTTGGGAAACAGCGTTCGCCGCATCGTAAACGGCAGCGTGAACCATTGCTAAGTTGCGGGCTGCCATTGGGGGCGATGTTTTTTCGGTTTTGATTATATCTAATGTGAGAGCGTTCCAGCGGACGATCGCATCTTGAGACTCGCGAATAGGGCTTTGGGCGATCGCGCTTTCGGGTTGCAGGAGCGATAAGAGCGCAGTTTCTTGCAACTTAGAACTAATATTGGCTGTACCAGCGATGGAACTAACTGCCAGACAAACGAGAACTAAAGTCGAATTCAGGGACTTGCGCGGTTTTAAATTCATGGCATTTATTGAAAATAATACTCAAGAGTTAGTTGCGACAAGGATTTTAAGCCCAACCCGTTAATCGGCTAGTTTTCTTAAACAATTCTTAAGAAATCTTATTGGAATAATTCTTATTAACGAGAACGGCAGATAACTGATTTCAGCCGTGAAACCTTTGTAGATAGGTAGTTACAAAGATTGCTGATGTAAAAGAAATAATTATTTTAGACAAGCTAGTTGACTTTTATTAGCAATAGGCTTTACAATCTACTTCGTCTAGATTAATTGGAGCCAGCCGCTTCAAAGTAATTGCAGATACATGATTCTCCTAGTCTTTTGACTGAGAAGATAATCCGAGCGTGTCAGAGAAAGGGCGGATCTCGATCGAGATTGCTGTGTTTTGTTGACATTGCTTGACCCGCCCAAAAACGGATACTTGCTGTCCGACTCCTGTCGTGGAGAGCCAAAAATTTTAGACCAAAGTTCAAGCTCTCAGATTCGTCTGTAAGTAAATCTAAAATCTAAAATCTAAAATCGACTGACCTGCAGATAGCGCTTGTGAAAGCTAAAAACGCTAGGCGGGAAAAATTATTTCATTAGATGCGTTTGCCCTGGAATCCAGGTAAATTATTGTTGATTTTTTAAGAAATCAACTCAATTCTCGTCAGGTTTTTTCGAGATTATAGCATCAATATTGTTCCCTAAAGTAGGACTTTGGGGTGCCGATCTACACGCAATTCAATACCGTTTAATCGTAATTTTCCAAGGAGTTCTCAATGGTTCCCGATAAGGTGTTCAATACATCCTCAAATACAGATGCTTCTCTATTTCCCAACAGCATATTTGCAGACTTAGGAATATCCAGCGGCTTATCAGCGGCAGAAAGCCTGTTGTCAAAGTCGATCGGCTCACCAAGCAGCCTCAATGCAGAAAGAACCGCTTCACAAATTAATTTCCCAAATAATGACAGCTTAATCACCGGCGACGGCAGCGGTACTCTTTTTGCAGGCGAAGGTAAAGACATTATTGATGCCGGATCGACAGCAACCACAATTTTTGCTAGCGACGGCAATAAAACCATCACCGGCAGCCCCAGCGACGATACAATTTACGCCACAGCAGCCGACGACATCATCAACGGCTCAGATGGCAACAACACCGTCTTTGCAGGCAAAGGCAACAACCGCGTCGTCACAGGCAGCGGCAACGATTTCGTTACCGCAGGCAACGGAAACGACCAAATTTACACCGGTAAAGGCGATGACAACATCAATGCAGGCGACGGCAATAACCTGATTAAACCAGGAACTGGCAACGATGCAGTTTCTGTCGGCAATGGCAGCGATCAAATCGTTCTCGAAGCAGGCGAAGGTTCTGTTACCATATCTGGATTTAATCCGATCGCCGATAAACTGCGCTTAGGTGGCAGCCTCGCAGGTAAACCCATCTCCCTTGTCATCGAAGGGGGCAACACCCTCGTCAAAGCCGAAGATGACCTATTGGCAATGGTCACAAATGTAGCTGCGGGAGTCGAGAAAGCAATAATTTCGGCCGATATACCCCTCTACCGCTACCAGGCTATTGACTTAGGTGCGATCGCACCCACAGGCAATGCCACCCAAGCTAATGCCATTAACGACCGAGGACAGATAGTCGGCCGTTCCCAAACCACCGAAGTGCTCGGCACGGGGTTCCGCAACCAAGGGTTTATTTGGGAAAACGGGGAACTCAAGCCGCTGACTAGCACCGGCGTGAAAAATGGCGGCGGTGAGAATACCGGAAAAGAGGTTACTCAACGGGGTGGTGGTGGCTTTACCGCAGCTATCAATGACTTAGGTGCGATCGCCGGTACAAGCGATGAAATTGCCGGTCAAGCCACAGACCGCGGCTTGCTGTGGCAAAAGAAAGATGGGGCTGACTACAGCCTGCAAATCACCGACTTGCCAGGTGTAGAAAGCTATTTCTTCGACATCAACAACAAAAACGAAATCGCCGGCCGCCACATTTACGGGCCCGGTGGAACTGCGACGGCGGCCAATCGCAGCCGACCTTTCTCTGTAAACCAGGGTTCCATAAGCCCGCTGCCCGATTTAGGCGGTGACACTGGTACCGCAAATGGAATTAACAATAAAAGTGCGATCGTCGGACAAATTGACAGTGACGGACTCAACGACAAAACTGTCAACACCGCCGTGAAGTGGGAAAAAGGCGCAGACGGTAAATACACGCTCACCAACCTCGGCACATTTGGATCCGAACAAGCCATAGCCCGCGACATCAACGATAGCGGACAAATCATCGGTTGGACTAGCAGCGGCACCGGCGCCACAGCCACAAGTTCGCCATTTTTGTTGCAAAACGGTCAAAAAATTGACCTCGGCAGCTTTGGCGGCGCGATCGGTCAAACCGCCGGCATCAACCAATTCGGTCAAGTAGTCGGCTACTCGCAAAATATGTCTGCTCAAGACCGCGCTTTTGTCTGGAACAACGGTAAACTCCAAGACTTGAATAAATTGCTACTCACAAATCCCAGCTTTGGCGGCCAGCAAGTGACTTTGACTCGCGCTAGTGGCATCAATAACTTCGGCGATATTTCTGCCTACGGAACTTACACGTACAGAGATGCCAAGGGCGCGACTTTAACGGGAACTCGCGCTTATCTGCTCAAGGCAATCCCGACAACTTAAATTAGTTGAGATTAACGCAGATATAGTCGTGGGGGGCGGGTTTATATATATCTAGGCTGGGTGCATTTATCTGTTGTTGAACCCGCCCCTACAATTTGTCCTAATCGACTTTCATCGGTTGCTATGTCTCAAAAAGCATCTGCGTTGATGGGCGTGCATCTGCGGTTAAAAAATCCCTCTTACTTCAACATCAAAGCAACTTCCTTCGCAAAATAAGTCAAAATCAAATCAGCACCAGCCCGTTTGATACTCGTCAAACTCTCCAAAATAATCCGTTTTTCATCAATCCAGCCCAACTGTCCCGCCGCTTTTACCATCGCGTATTCGCCGCTGACATTGTAAGCAGCCACGGGCAAATTAGTTGCTTCCCGCACTTGGCAGATAATATCGAGATAAGCCAAAGCTGGTTTTACCATCACAATATCTGCACCTTCTGCGATGTCCAAAGCAACTTCTTTCAGCGCTTCCCTAGCATTTGCTGCATCCATTTGATAAGTCTTTTTGTCTCCAAATTTGGGAGCAGAATCGAGGGCATCGCGGAAGGGGCCGTAATAGGCTGAGGCATATTTTGCTGAATAAGCAAGGATTCCTGTATCGATGTATCCCGCTGCATCTAAGGCTTTGCGAATTGCGCCGATTCTGCCGTCCATCATGTCGGAAGGTGCTACCATGTCTGCACCGGCAGCGGCTTGAGAAACTGCCATTTTTACTAAAACTTCCACAGTTGGATCGTTGAGGATTTTACCACTTTCGTCAACTAAGCCGTCGTGTCCGTGTGAAGTGAATGGGTCGAGGGCTACGTCGGTAATTACGATTATTTCGGGGATGTTTTGTTTGATGGCTTTGACTGTTTGCTGGACTAATCCGCCCGGGTTGTAGCTTTCGGTTCCGGTGTCGTCTTTTTTGGTTTCTGAGATTACTGGGAAAAGGGCGATCGCGCCTATCCCCAAATTCCAACATTCGGCGATTTCTTGTAGCAATAAATCGAGGGAAAAGCGATAACAACCGGGCATGGAAGCAATCTCAACTTTTTGCCCTTCTCCTTCCATCACAAACATCGGATAGATGAGGTCGTCAACTGTCAGATGATTTTCTCGTACCATGCGCCGCAAAGCTGGTGCACGGCGGAGGCGGCGGGGACGGATGGTGATGACGGATGGATTTTGAGTGTTTGAAGTGGGAACGGCGGACTCGACGTTATTTGCGGATGACATAGGAACTAGAGGCAATAATGATAATCATTATTATTATTATTATTGCATGGCGCGCAGTGGTAGCGCTACGGAATTGAAAAAACAACTCCTCACGCCTGTGTGACAAGCTATTTCACCAATCTGTTCTATTTTGAGCAGAATAGTATCCGCATCGCAATCGTAAAATATTTGTTTGACTTTTTGGATGTGCCCGGATGTCGCGCCTTTGTGCCAAAATTCAGAGCGCGATCGGCTCCAATAGTGGGCTTCTCCTGTGGCGAGAGTTTTCTCGATCGACTTTTTGTTCATCAAAAAAATGGGTTAGAAACCCCGTCCTTTTAGAACGGCTTTACTTAAATTTTTGTTAAAACCTACCATTTCACACAAGACGTGCTAGAATGTGAAAGTAACGCACTCAAGGTGAGTATGACACTAAAAGCCTTCAGCTACCGATTCTACCCAACGCCGGAACAAGAAAGTTTGTTGCGACGTACATTGGGTTGTACTCGCTTGGTCTATAACCGTGCTTTAGCTGCAAGAACTGAAGCTTGGTACAAAGACCATTCAAGGGTAGGGTATGCTGAAACTTCTTCAATGTTAACCGAATGGAAGAAAACCGAAGAACTTGATTTTCTTTCGGAAGTTAGCTGCGTACCATTGCAACAATGCTTGCGACATTTGCAAACAGCTTATACCAACTTTTTTGACGGGCGGGCGAAATACCCCAACTTCAAAAAGAAACGCAATGGTGGTAGTGCTGAGTTCACCAAATCTGCTTTTAAGTTTAAAAACGGACAGGTCTACTTAGCAAAATGCACCCAAGCGTTGCCTATTCGCTGGAGTCGAACACTGCCGAGCGGTGCGACACCATCAACTATTGCAGTGAAGCTTGCACCATCTGGCAGGTGGTCAGTCTCTCTGTTGGTAGATGTTGAAATCGAAGCACTACCCAAAACAGATAGTCAAGTCGGCATTGACTTGGGGATTGCCAGTTTACTCACTCTAAGCACTGGCGAAAAAAAATTCAACCCCAAAGGATTCAAGGCAAAATATCGCAAGCTCACAAGAGCGCAAAAAGCGTTAAGTCGGAAACAGAAAGGGTCTAACAACCGCCACAAAGCACGACTCAAAGTAGCGAGAGTGCATCAAGAAATTGCTGATGCAAGGAAAGACAACATTCACAAGTTAACAACGCGGTTGGTGCGCGAAAACCAAACCATCGCCGTCGAAGATTTAGCTGTGAAGAACATGGTTAAAAATCGGAAACTAGCTCTTGCCATAAGTGATGCTAGTTGGGGTGAGCTGGTCAGACAACTTGACTACAAACGCGACTGGTACGGTCGCACTTTAATCAAGATTGACCGATGGTTTCCGAGTTCCAAACGATGTTTTGAGTGCGGACACATAGTTGAAAAGATGCCGTTGAATATCCGGGAATGGGATTGTCCTAGCTGTGGGACGCACCACGACCGAGACATCAATGCAGCAAAGAATATTTTGGCGGCAGGGCTTGCCGTATCAGTCTGTGGAGCGACTGTAAGACCCGAACAGAGTAAATCTGTTAAGGCTGGTGCGAAAACCCGCAAGGGACGGAAGCAGAAACCTAAATCGTGAGGTTTGGGAATCCCCGTGCGTTTACGCACCCGGTGGATGTCAACCACGCCATCATTACAATGGTACCATCTCGATCGAATGCGGGCGATCGCTGGAATCAAACCTCGATCGTTAAATTTTAAAGCTTCAATCCACAAATATTTTTGATCCATATTCAGTTTACATAAGATTTTTTACCGCAGAGGGCGCAGAGGGCGCAGAGGGAGGAAAGGGAAAGAGAGAAATATGGTAATCCAATATGACTCTCTTTTCTTTGTTTAGTTGGTAAATATGCAATTCTTCGCAGACAATTCTAGCTAGTGAAAACTTGATTTGTGCGCGATTAAACTCATGAATTCTTGACGAGTTCTGGAATCTTCAGCAAACACGCCACGCATCGCTGAAGTCGCTGTCCAAGAACCTGGTTTTTGCACGCCGCGCATTACCATACACATATGAGTTGCTTCAATTACAACTGCTACACCTTGAGGTTTTAGCAATCCTTGAAGTGCATCCGCAATTTGTGCGGTTAAGCGTTCTTGTACTTGCAATCTGCGACCGTACATTTCACAAATTCGAGCAATTTTTGACAAGCCAATTACTTTCCCGTTGGGAATGTACGCAACGTGTGCTTTGCCAATAATTGGCAGGATGTGATGTTCGCAAGAACTGAAAATATCGATGTCCCGAACTAACACCATTTCGTTAGCATTTTCTGTGAACACTGCTCCGTTAAGCAGTTCGTCGAGGGATTGACGATAACCTCCAGTTAAGAACTGCAAGGCTTTGACAACTCGTTTCGGTGTATCTCGCAACCCTTCACGATCTGGGTCTTCTCCCAATCCTAGCAGCAATGTACGCACTGCTTGTCTCATTTCTTCATCTGAGACAGGAGGTTGAGATTGGGTAGGAATTGATGACACTACACCATTGGGAGAAGTCAGTTCTGGGCGAGTAGATAAAGTCATGCTTGCAGTTTGTAAAAATGTTTGACAGTGGATATGGACTTTTTGTTGCTACCTAATTATAACAATATTTACAAAATGCAACATGAAAATATTTAGTTTTTTTTGGATTTTTTTTATAGCTGATATTGTAAAAATAGCCGTTGATAGTTACATAATTTTTCTTGTCAAAAAATGCAACTACTAACGGCGGAATTAAGTGTCTAATGGGTCGGCTATAATACTAGACGTGATGCTTAGATTGATGAAATCTTAAACTAAGCAACTGTTAAGTTGTTCTCGAATTTGAGCAGTATCTAAATTGCGGCCGATGACTACGAGTTGATTTTTTGGTGGGGTCAACCATTCGTAAGCATTTAGTTCGTAGCGCGCGCCGCTGAGCTGAAAAATGTGCCTCATCGGACTGTCTGCAAACCATAGTATCCCTTTGGCACGAAATACATCGAAGGGCATCTCTTCGGTGAGAAATTCTTGGAATTTGTGGACATCAAAAGGTCGATCGCTCTGAAATGATAGCGAAACAAATCCGTCATTGTCTAAGTGATTGGAGTGATGTCCGCGATCGTGATGTTCGTGATGATGCTTATGTTCGTGATGATGTTCATGTTCGTGATGATGGTGTTTTTCCTCGGTTTCAAAACTATCGAAAAAATCGGCTTGCGTCAAACCTACACCCAAAATTAATGGTAAAGGAACTTCTCCATGTTGAGAGTATAAAATTCTCGCTCCTTCCTTGATTGTGCGAATGTAAGCTTCTAACTCTTCTACTTTGTCGGAGGGAGCTAAATCAGTTTTGTTCAGCAGCACAATGTCTGCAAAAGCTACTTGTTTTAAAGCTGCTTCGCTCTCAAAATGATCGGTAGTGAATGTTTCGCTATCGACTACAGTCAGGACAGAATCTAGACTGGTTAAATCGCGCAATTCCGTTCCGAGAAATGTCAGGATAATCGGCAGTGGATCTGCAATGCCAGTGGTTTCAATTACCATGCAATCAATGCGGTCTTCCCGTTCTAAAACTCGGTAGACGGCATCGACTAAGCCTTCATTGATCGTGCAACAAATACAGCCGTTGCTCAGTTCTACCATGTCGTCTTCCGTAGAAATAAGTAGCTGCGAATCGATGTTAATATCGCCAAATTCGTTAACTAAAACTGCTACTTTTAAATCTTGGCGGTTTTTGAGTATTTGATTGAGTAAAGTGGTTTTTCCGCTGCCGAGAAAGCCGGTAATTATGGTTACGGGCATTCCTTTTTTGGGAAGTTCAGAAATTAAATCTGGGGTTTGTACAGTGAGATTAGTCATTGTCCCTCGTTAATTAATTGTAGAGGCCCTGCTGTTAATTTGGAACGCCGCTAAGCATCCCAAGGCAAATGCTTTGTCGCACTTCATAGCTGAAATCCAGCCGATACGGGCGATCGCACTAGACCGGGTATGATAATCATTCTCATAATATCTAAAATGTGCTGTAAGCGCAAGCCCTAGAATTATTGCTCAGCTAGCTGATGACTCTTGAACACTTCACTGTTATCCTTTTCCAGGTTAATCCCATGTCAAAAACGCGAAGTTATACCATTTTTCTAAAATGGTGCAACACTCTTCGACCCCCCCTAGCCCCCCCTTGTAAAGGGGGGGGACAAGAATACTGTTGCATTGTTTTTTAAAATTGGTATTAAAACAATGTATTGAGGGCGCGATCGATCGATAAATCCCTCCTCTTCCAGCCTCGCCATCAGCCGCGTTACTGTAATCCGCGTAATTCCAATAGCTTCAGAAAGCTCCTGGTGAGTCAATCTCAAATCAATTAACACTCCTTGTGCGACTTCGCGACCAAATTTTTTACCCAACCAAATCAATAGTTGCAGCAGTCTATCGCGCAGAGATTCGGTGCGAAGTATGCAGAAAAATTCCTGAGTTTGCTGGATGTGTTTGAAAATTTCCTCTAAGGATCGATCGCACAAATTTTCCGGAATGTAGCTAATTTCTACATGAGTTTTGCACTCAATTTGATAAGGTTGCACGCCTGACAGCGCCTGACCGATCGCATCTCCTACTCCCCAATATCCCAGCGTAATTGGTGTCCCCTGCTCGCTCCAAGTCACGGCTCGGACAGCTCCCCGTTCTATTCGCAGCAAGCCTTTAGAAGGCACGGGGACTAACTGGCGGCAGGTGAAAGTCTGGTGTCTGAAACTAGCGTACAAGGCTGGAGTGTAGGTGGAAAAAGTCATGGGATTCACCGCTACTTTGAATACAATATGGAGTTTAAACTAATTGATAAATTATGTCAACTAGCAAATTCGGGAATTACGCAAAATCAAAGAAACCGGGTTTGTTGACAAAAACCTAGGCTTTCCGTCATCCGCTGACAAGAAACCCGGTTTCTCAGGCTCTTAGAGTGCGTCACCCTAGGGATTTTTGCAAGGCATCGCGACAGGGAAAAGCTAGGTTCCAAAGCCTTTGCGGGTGTTGTAGGAGAGGTTTCTGAACTTCACAATGTCGGTGTCGGGGTCGTAAAGGGTGTAAGTTGCCCGATCGGGAAAACGACCGACATTCCCCACTCCAACCACCCGCCGCGGGGTTGCAGAGACCGTTGACGGCGGCTCTTGAGAGTCAAGAGTTTCGATGGAGTTATTGATAATACTTCCATGTAATTGATACTCAAACGCTAAGCCCGATCGCCCGCAAAACAAAGTATTAGCATCAGCGCGCACAACGCGATCGAGCATCACAGGCGGCGGAGTTTCCGGGGTAAGTTCATCAGCAGCACTAACTGTACTCCCGTGAATCAACAAACAGTCAAACTCGTGAAAGCCAAAAGTCAAAGAGCGCAACCACTCTACACTTTTGCGGCTAACCGAATCCCAGAGCAACTTAATCGTATCTGCACTGTATTTTTGTCGCAATTCTGCAACATCAGGGTTTGCACCCACCCCGTGCAGGTTAAAACACTGTTCTTCCCACCACCCGATACATACTTGAGGTTCGATTTCTCCTCGTTTGGGCGATCGAACTCGTTCAACTAACTTTTCGCACTCCGCTGTCGGGCCTACTAAATCGCCCAAGATATATAATTCGTCAACGCGAATTTTCAGGCGTTTCATGTCAGTGAGTACAGCTTCGTAAGCTGTCAAATTTCCTTCGATTCCACTTAAAATTGCCCAGTTTTTCATTTGTTTTGTTGATTCTTAGGACGACAATAGTTTTTGTCTGGTTAGTTTGGATGGTTTTTAGAGGATGTTTTTAATGAACCGCGAAGACGCGAAGGACGCGAAGCAAGAGAAGAGAAAAGAAGAGAAGAGTTCACAACATACTGAGAACTGACCTCAAGTTTCTGGGATTGCTTCGTTCCTCGCAAGGACATATTGACTAATGACTAATGACTAATGACTAATGACTATCGACTACCTTTCGCAAACATGAGTTGGATCGTCAGCTTTTTCGGCATATTCCAAACCCCTAGCCAAACGCCAAGCAAAAATCGGCGGCAAACCTTTTTCAATAATTGCAGCGCAAGTTGCCTGATAGTCATATTCCACTTCTCGCAAAGTCACCCGTTCCGCATCAGTATCGTAAATAACGTAAGTAGCATTCGGTCTACCGTGGCGCGGTTCTCCTACGGAACCGACATTCACAATCCGCTTTAAAGGAGCCGTAAAATTTAAATACTTTTCTCCTTCAACGCTCGGCCCGCTCACCTGAATTTGCATTTGTCCAGCGTCTAAAGTGCGGACGTAGGGGACGTGGGTGTGACCGCAAAACAGCACGTCAGCACCTGTATAAAATACCCGTTCTAAAGCAGCAAAAGCATCCATTGTTGGTAATAAATACTCGTGGTTGCTGTGGGGGCTGCCATGCACGAAACACATATTGTCTTCTCGCAAAATGTGCGGCAATTGAGCTAAATATTCGCGGGTTTCAAAGGGGATTTGGGCGTTAGTCCATTCGTGGGCTAACTTGCCTCTTTTTTCTGCTAAAACTGATGGATAACTGCATTCGCAAGAGTTTAAACCTTCGACTATATCTTCGTCCCAACAGCCGATGCAAGTTGGAATGTCGAGGGAGCGTATCATTTCTACTACTGCGTGGGGATTCGGCCCATAACCGACTAAATCTCCGAGACAAAAGATTTTGTCGGCTTGTTGTTCGTCAATGTCTGACAGCACTGCATCTAAGGCTTCGTAGTTGCCGTGAATGCAGGACATTACTGCTATTTTCATGCTGTTTCTTCTCCTAATGATAGTGATTGTTTGACTTGTTGTTGGTAATTCAACATGATTGTTTCGGACAGACAGCAATCTTCTAGGGTTTGTCCTAATGCTGTTTCGTCGAGGTTTTCGCCGACTATTTCTATGCCGCTAAATCTTTGGGGACGGCCTTCGAGCCAGCGGGGAAGTGGCAATTCTTCGTGGGCGGTTTCTTGAAATGCTGCGGCGAAGTCGAAGTAGAACGATCGCCCGTCGGCTATGTCAAAGATGCCTTTGGCTCTGTGAACTTTGCCGTAGGCTCCTTGGGTCATTTCTTGGTACCAAAACATATCGAGGCTGGCGGGATCGAGGACTTGTCCCTTGGTGGGGCTGCGCCAAATTGATAGTTTGTCCGCTTCCCCGCTAACGGCTATTCCCTCGACAATTACATCCGCCCACTTATGCCATTCGGTGTCTTTAATTTCCGGTGGCACTACACCGATCCGGCGGCTGGGGAAGCTTTGGAGCAGGTTTTCTAGTGTTGTCAGTTGCAGGTGAAATCCGAGTTCGATGTAGGCTGAAACGCCGTTTGCCAGGTGTTTCGCGAGTAGGGACTCTTCGCCGTCTGTGAGGGTTTTGATTTGGGGGAATCCGGCGGCGATGCAGGTTTGGTCGATCGGCACATTGCCGCTTCCGGGGGAGAAATACAGCACGGGTGCTGTCTCGGCTGCTAGCTGCTGTCGAATCCAGGTAGTTTTGCCACTTCCGGGCGGCCCCGCTACGGCGGTGATTGTAGGTTGACTCATAAATATAATGATAATCGTTATCAGCGCAAGTAAACTGTTATACATTTAAATTTAATTTTGCGATCTGGCACAATGCCCGCGCAGCAAAGGTTGTACGACTTTAAATTTTACATTTTTATCTAAAGACAAAAGTATGTGACAAGAATCACAGAGTTGTGTGCGTTATATCACCTTGACATTACTTAACACTCTGTTACATTAATTAACATAAAGCAACAAAAGAAAAACAAATGAACTCACCTAAACTGATGATTGATAACCAAGGCCTGCTGAACAACTTCGCAGTCGAGCCTAAGATGTATGTGGACAGCACAGTCAGCACCGGATTTACCAAGTACGCCGAGAAGGTTAACGGACGTTTTGCGATGATTGGCTTTGTTTCCCTGCTGGCGACAGAAATTTTAACCGGACAAAGCTTACTCAGCTTCCTCAAAGATGCTTTAGGCTAAGGCGATCGGTTACATAGATTTAATACAATCTTCGTTGAATAGCTTATAATAAAAAATGTTTGCAGTCAGGAATTTAGTCCTAATTGCAAACCATTTTTTTTGTTTAAAATATGTTTGCTATCGCGGCTTGTAGCGAATCAAACTGCATATCAGCTCAAACAGCTTTGCTTGCCAAAAAATCTCTCATGTACCGATTCACTAACTGCGGCTGTTCCTGGTGCACCCAGTGGCTGCAATTGGGAATGTATTGAATCTGAAAATCCCGCACGTAATCTGCGGTTCCGTAACTTAACTCTTTGCCGAGGGCGCGATCGTTTTCGCCCCAAATCATCAGCGTTGGAACTTCCAGGATTTGTCTGTGCGGGCGATCGACAAATCCGCGAGCAATATTGCGGTAATAATTGATAGTAGCAGTCAGAGCCCCCGGTTTCGCAGCCGCATCTTTGTAAGCTTGGATATCGGACGGGGTAAAGGTACTTTTGTCAACTGCCATGCCTTGCAAAGCGCGATCGATCGCCCGATAGTCGCCCAATTTAATTAAAAATTCCGGCAAAAAAGGCAACTGAAACAAAAAAATGTACCAGCTTTTGAGCAATTGTTGGCGAGTGCGTAAACCTTCCGCAAATTTTGCCGGATGCGGTAGATTCATCACAATTAATTTATCCACCATTTCGGGATAAGCATAGGCAAAACTCCAGGCGATCGCGCCTCCCCAGTCGTGGCTAACTAAAACGCAGCTTTCGTATCCCAAACCTTGAATAATTCCCTTGACATCTTGGACAAATTCTGCCATCACGTAAGCAGATTTATTTTTAGGTTTGTCGCTGTCGTTGTAGCCCCTGAGATCCACAGCGACGACTTTATAATCTGATGCAAATTCCGGGATTTGATGCCGCCAAGAATACCAAAATTCAGGAAATCCGTGCAGCATCAGCATCAGCGGCCCCGATCCTTCAGTGACACAGTGCAGTTTGATGCCGTTTGTAGCGATAAATTCGTGTTTCCAAGCAGCTTCTAGCACAGACATATTTGACGCTTCCTCTAGCTGTAAAGTTATCCTAGCAGTTGCTACCTTTAATAGAGCTAAACTTAAGACAGATATCAGTCAAAATTAGGAACATAAGGAGTCTGTACCATGTCTGGCGATCGCCTGCAACACATTGTTAACCGCTTGACAGATACTCTCAAGCGCGACGCATTAGTAGAAAAATCCCTGTACGACATTCGAGAAGTGTTGCAGAGCGATCGCGCGGTACTGTATTATTTTTACAGGCAGTGGCAAGGTCGAGTGACTTGTGAGATGCTAAGTGCGATCGAACTGTCAATCTTAGGTTCCACTGGCCCAGACGAGTGTTTTAACGACGAATACGCTGCTTTGTACGCAGGTGGCAGAGTCAGAGCAATTGCAGATATTGAAACAGAACCAATTCATCAATGTCACCGACTGTTTCTGCGTAGCATGAAGGTGCGCGCCAATTTAGCCGTGCCAATTTTAACCAAAAAAGGACTGTGGGGGCTGTTAATTGCTCATCAGTGCAGCGGGCCGCGCACTTGGTTGCGATCGGACATTGAATTCATGCAAAAAAAAGCACAAAATATGGCAATGTCTCCCACAATTCAAGATAGTTAACTAATTAAAATTGACATGAGATGCTGTAGATGCTACCGTAGAACAAGAAATTCATAGGTTATATTTGCCATGTCACTTTTGAATGTTAAAGTTTTAAACAAAGCATTGCCTACCTTTATCTTAGGGTTATTCCTTAGCAGTTATACCAGCAACATTGACTCGAAATTAAGCAACAATCAATTAACTCCACCCAGACTCATAACCTCAACAGAAATTATAGCTGATAACAGCAGCGAGCAAGCAGCAATCAAATTATTAATTGATCGGCAGTTCAAAGCTTTGAATGAAAGAAATCCCGAAGCCTATATGGCGACAGTAGATCCAAACTCTCCTGGTTTTCAACCAACAAAAAGTACAATTTCAGAAGTCTTCAAAAGAAATTTAAAGTACGAACCCACAAAAATTGAAATCTTGGGAATTTCAGGAAACGAAGCCAAAGTAAGAATCGAACAAACAACCACAAAGATTGAGGGCCCACCTTTCAGAGATAATAAGATGATAATATTACATACGTTACGCAAATCTAATGGAGAATGGAAATTTTTTAGTTCGGTACCGGAAAATATTCAGTATTTGAATTAGGCTAACTTATACCATGAGAGCAAAAGTCGCCCTAGACAATGATTTGGGGGATTGCTTTCTCCACTCATGTGTAAGGTGCGTCGCCAGGAGATTTGCGATGGGAGCATCTCATTTTTTTAAAAAGCATTTTTTCTTTGAGTGCTGTCCCCGCTCGCGAGTATTGTACAGCTCGCGAGCGGGGACAGCACTATAATAAATGCAAAACTGAGATGCTCCCTTTGCGATTGAATGCTAGAGATTAAAAATCGATCCACACCCTACGATCTAATTGCTATACATATTAATCAGTTTGTAGTGAGGACTGTAGTCCTCTGATTTTGATGCGGACTAAAGTCCTCACTACGAACCAGTTAACTAACAGCTACAGCACTCCCTAATGGATGCTGCTGCAAAACAGTTTGCAAATACTTCCCAGTATAAGACCTCGGATTTGCCGCCACATCCTCCGGCGTCCCCGCCACAATAATTTCGCCTCCCTTATCTCCCCCTTCCGGGCCCAAATCGATCGCCCAATCGCAGCACCGAATCACGTCCAAATTGTGTTCGATGACCAAAATTGAATTACCCTTATCCACCAATCTTTGCAGCACATTTAACAAGTGGTGAACGTCATAAAACGACAAACCAGTCGTCGGTTCATCAATCAAATAAAGCGTCTTCCCTGTAGCGCGGCGCGACAGTTCGGTTGCTAACTTCACCCGCTGTGCTTCGCCTCCAGAAAGCGTCGGTGCAGGCTGTCCCAACTGAATGTAACCCAAACCCACATCAACCAAAGTTTGCAATCTGGCGCCCGCCCTGGGAATATTTTTAAACATCTCCAAAGCTTCCTCCACAGTCATGTTCAAAACATCAGAAATTGACTTGCCTTTATACTTCACTTGCAGCGTTTCCCGGTTGTACCGCGCACCTTTACAAACCTCGCACTGCACGTAAACATCCGGCAGAAAATTCATCGAAATCACGTTCACCCCTTGGCCGCCGCAAGCTTCGCACCTTCCGCCTTTGACGTTAAAAGAAAACTGCCCCGCTTTGTAACCTCTTGCCTTCGCTTCAACGGTTTCGCAAAACAAATCTCGAATCACATCAAAGACTCCCGTGTAAGTAGCGGGATTGGAACGCGGAGTGCGGCCGATGGGAGATTGATCGATGACAATTACCTTATCAACCACATCATCTAGAGAGCGTTCTCCTTTGGTTTTGAGCGCTTCCATATCGGGCGGTAAAGGAACTTTTTTTGTCAGATAATGTTGCAAAGACGGATACAGCAATTCATTGATTAAAGTAGATTTTCCGGAACCGGAAACGCCTGTCACGCAGACAAGTTTTCCGAGCGGAATTTCCACATCGATGTTTTTTAAATTGTTGCGACTCGCATTTTTGATCGAGAGAGCTTTGCCGTTGCCTTTTCTCCTTTCATTGGGGGTTTCAATTACTCGTTTTCCCGACAGATAAGCACCAGTCAAAGATTCTTCGGCCGCTAGCAAGTTTTCTAAACTTCCTTGCGAGATGATTTTGCCGCCGTGAACGCCTGCGCCGGGGCCGATATCGACAATGTGATCGGCGGCGCGCATGGTTTCTTCATCGTGTTCTACGACAATTAAAGTATTGCCTAAATCGCGCAATTTTGTTAAGGTTTGCAGCAGGCGAAAGTTGTCTCTTTGGTGCAGTCCGATGCTCGGTTCGTCTAAAACGTAGAGGACGCCGGTTAAACCAGAACCGATTTGAGTGGCGAGGCGAATTCGCTGGGCTTCTCCGCCGGAAAGTGTCATGGCTGCACGGTCTAATGTCAGGTAATCTAATCCGACATCAAGCAAAAATTGCAATCTTGCTTTGATTTCTCTGAGGGCTAAATCGGATATTTGAAATTGCCGATCGCTCAATCCCAAATTATTGACTCGTTCCCGGCATTCGCGAATCGAAATCCCCGTCAAATCGACAATTCCGTATTGTCCCAACCGCACCGACAGCGCTTCGGGCTTCAAACGTTTGCCGCGACAAACGTCGCAAGAGCGATCGACTCGATACTGTTCCAGTTTCTGTTTGATCAGATCGGAACCAGTATCGTCGTACTGGCGCTGCAACATGGAAATTACACCCTTAAAATCTCTCCTCAAATCACTCGTGTTGCTGTCTCGCTTTTTGCTTTCTGCGGTTTGTTTTGACTCATTCCCGTACAAAATCACCCGCTGGTGTTCGGGCCTCAAGCGGAACCACGGAGTGTCGATCGCAAATCCGCAAGCATCAGCAACGCTGCACAGCAAAGAGAGATAATAGGAATTGTCTTTGTCTGACCAAGGGGCGATCGCACAATAAAGAGGTGCTTTCTCGTCAGGAATTACCAACTCCGGCGCAAAAGTCCGCAAACTCCCCAAACCGTGGCAGTTTGGGCACGCGCCGTAGGGCGAATTAAACGAAAACAACCGGGGCGAAAGTTCTTCCATCACTGCGCCGTGTTCGGGACAAGCAAAATTCTCGGAAAATACGATCGGCCCATTTGGTTCAGAATTTTCGTCAGTCGGTAACTCTTCAATTATCGCAATTCCTTCTGAATGCCGCAAACAAGTTGCCAGAGAATCAACTAAACGCTCTTCTAAACCCGGTTTTTTAACTAACCGATCGACAACTATCTCGATATTGTGGATATGATTTTTATCTAATTCGATATTTTCCGACAGTTCTAAAATTTCTCCGTTAACTTTGACGCGAATAAATCCTTCGGAAGCTAAACTCGACAATAATTTGCGGTGAGTGCCTTTTTTTCCGCGCACAACTGGCGCCAGAAGGTGAAAGCGAGTGCCGTCGGGAAGAGCCATGACTCGATCGCACATTTCATCAATTGTCTGCGGCGCAATGCAGCGATCGCAAATCGGACAGTGCGGTTCGCCAGCTCTGCCGTACAGCAATCTGAGATAATCGTAAATTTCTGTAACAGTGCCGACAGTCGATCGCGGGTTGTGAGAAGTTGACTTTTGGTCGATCGAAATAGCCGGACTCAACCCCTCGATCGCATCCACATCGGGTTTGTCCAACTGTCCCAAAAACTGGCGGGCGTAAGCGCTGAGAGACTCAACGTAGCGGCGCTGTCCCTCGGCAAAAATTGTATCGAAAGCCAGGGAAGACTTACCGGAACCGGAGACACCAGTAAACACGATCAGTCGATCGCGCGGCAGTTCCAAATCGATATTCTTAAGGTTGTGCTGTCTCGCACCGCGAATCCGAATCGTATTTTGGCTGTTGGAGTTAGAAGTCGTCACATGATGTCCGTTGTGGGATGCACTTGGCAGGCTGTGTGAGGTTTCGGCGCGTTGGGACATGAGAGTAGTGCAAAACAGTGCTTAACCATCTTAGCGCTGCCTTTGGACTAGCTGGCATCCAAACTCAAGAATATCAAAGAATCTTAAACAGTTGACTGTTGACTGTTGACTGTTGACTTCCCCGACCTTGAAATTAACATCAAAGAATCGTCAAATAAGTTTCCGTCGGCCCGTCGGGCAAAACCTTCAAACTTTGATTTTTCAAATCCACTTCAATTCCCAGCGCTTCCATCGGAATCACGCCTAAAAGCGGAGTTTTCCCCTCTGGAAGTTCCAGACACTCAAACGTGCCTTCGCGCCCGCACAGAGAAATTTTAGCATCTTGAAAAATCCTCGCCTCACTAATGCCAGTGGCTGTTTCCACAACCACTTGCTTGAGAATTTTCAAACCCAGTCTTGCAATGACATCTTTCGGCAAACACAAAGTTGTCGCGCCCGTATCCACCAAAACATTTTCTAGAGTGACAGACCTGACTTGCTCAATAGGAATCAAACCATCTTCTGCTTTCCCTTCATCCAACCGATTCGTAATTACTAGAGTTGTGGTAACTTTTCCCATGAGGCTTTCGGTAGTTGACTGCATAATTTTCCTCTGAAAAATTGCTTTCTTAATTTTAGCATATACGGCTGAATTTAAACCCGAGCTAAAATAAAAAAACTCGGGATTATCCCGATTCTGTGAAAGCATTTTTTAGGAATGCGATCTTCCCGCACAGCCAGCCTATATCTTTACTGGTATAAGTAAGTCATTGCAAAAACACAAGACTTGCCGAGAAACCTGGTTTTTTAGCCAAATATTGGCTCCCAGCCTTTAATATCCTTCATTCAGTTGACAGTTGACCGCTTGACAGATGAGTGCTCTTGACAATCATAAGGAAGAGGATTGGAGTAATGAATAGTCTTCTTTTAATTTCTCAAGGGCGATGGGGTTTTGGGCTTTAAACCAATTCTTTCGGGTAAATCCTAAGAGTAATAACTTTTATTTGGCAGCCGCACTCGGTGCAACCATATTCCAATTTACCCGAAAAACACCGTAGAAAATAAAATTATTCAAAAGCCCGTAAGCATCCCCGCAATTGTAACCTTTAGCCTCAACACACTTCTTATCCGCCCTCTAATTCACAGCCACAAGAATATCAACTCCATCCGGCAACACACCCGCATACATTTTCAAATTAGCAAAATCATCAACGATGGGACTTTTATCATCCACAGGCGGCAATTTCCACTCTTTCGGATTGTTACTTCCCCCTAACTGAATTGCCCAAGGCTCAGTACCATCAAGCGCTCTTATTTAATTATTTAGCCAGTCACTACCGCAACCACTTGCTGGCAGAATCAAGCTGTGAAAATCTTGACCCAGAAGCTGCTTTTAAGCGCGCTAAATTGGCCGCGGTGTTGTTAGTAACAGCAGTAGGAATACCGATGCTGTGGATGGGCGAAGAGTTCGGACAATCCACTCGCCAAACTCCCAACCAGCCGAATCCACTGCAATGGTCTTTGTTGAACAATCAGCAGAATCGTGATTTGTTGGAATACTACAAACACCTGATTCGACTGCAGACAAATTTTCCGGCACTTTTGACCGAAAATATTGAATTTATCCACGAAAATATCGAAGCTAAAGTGCTCGCTTACTACCGCTGGAGCGATGAGGGTTCGCGAGCAGTCGTGGTGGCTAATTTTTCGGATACTTATCTATCCGGTTACGGGATTCCTAACTTTCCCGATACGGGAACGATGTACAACAAAATTGTAGAAGTTGGGGAAGAAGGCTTTAAGTTTGATTGGCCGGAAGGGTCGGCTCAGATATTTGTTTGACAACCGGAGAATTTATGTCTCCAGGCAGATGATCGGTGAAGTTGTAGAAGACTAAATTGTATTTATAACTGGCACAGACAACTCGAACGACCGGGTTTTTAGGCCGAGCCTGATGGTCGTAACAACTTGGTGTCTTCGTTCTGGATGGCGATCGCAATTTCCGGTATAGAGAATAAGAATTGCACGGCGCTGTGCCAACTGTCTATTAACAAAAACTTTGTGGGAGGACAAACTCTATGGGCTGGCTAAAAAGACTGTTTGGTTTAGAAAAACTGGAAAATCAAGAAACTGTGGAAGCTCCTGCTTACCAAGCACCTGTAGCTCAATCTCAAGCTCAAGCTCAACCTGCTGCGGCGAGCACTCAGACAATCCCGCCGGAACGCATGGGATTGAATGGAGAATACGATCAAAGCGGTTTAGCTAAACGGGTGGCTCAGGCTTTCGATGCAAATCCTGATGTGGCGGACATTGAGACTGTTTATGTGGCTCAACACGGCAGTACGGTGGTTCTCAAAGGTACGGTTCCCAGTCAGGAAATTGTCAGCACGTTGGTGACAATTGCCAGAGGTGTTAATGGTGCAACTGGGGTGGAAACCAATCAAGTTACTGTCGGCTAGGGCGACGGTTGTTTGTACAGCACTTTTGCGCTTGTTCGCGAGTAGAGGTAGGGACACGGCGCCGTGCCTTTGGTGGTGTCAACTTAACTTCAAACCCAGTCAGAGAATGCTGTTTGACTATCAAGGTCAGATCTCCCTGGCACCCCCCTTAGTAAGGGGGGGGCAAGAGTCGGCTCAAAGTCCCCCTTAGTAAGGTTTATGTAGCCGCGATTGATGCCCCTGCCCTGAATGGGGGACAAGAGTCGGCTCAAAGTCCCCCTTAGTAAGGGGGGGACAAGAGTCGGCTCAAAGTCCCCCTTAGTAAGGGGGGACAAGAGTCGGCTCAAAGTCCCCCTTCTTAAGGGGGATGCGAGGGGGATCTAGACTTAGGGTAAAACCCAGATTTTTCAAGGTTTTTAGCCTGGTTGTTGACACCCAGAAGGGCACTGGCGCCTCGTATCCCTACGGCACGATCATCGCGGGTTCTACTTAATAAACGTCGAATCTGCTGTCACAGTTAAGGCTTAAGAGTTAACTGTTTTTTTTGAGTTATCTTGCTGTACCTAAAAAATATGACCGGTGAAAATTTAGTACCTACTCGCGGCAAATTAGAACGGAGTCTTGCACAGGGTATTCAAGCTTTGTACCGCTCTGTACTCGGACACCAAACAAGTCAGGCGCTCTGCAATCTTTTGGATAATAAATTGATAATTGTGATCGAAAATGCGATTACTCAACCAGAAAAACTGCTGGCTCAGAACGGTCAGGAAGATTTGGCTTCCCAGGTGCGATCGCAATTAGAGTCAGTTCTGGAATTGCCGCTGAAAGACTTAATCAAAGAGGTTTTGGGTGTGGCCGTGACTGATTTGCTCAGCGATGCGACTTTGGAGACGGGCCGCACCGGAACGATCGCAATTTTGGAGTTTGCACCTAAAGTTCGCGATGCGAGTTCTAAGTCTAAAACTCAACCCGAAGCCGCTGATGGTTGAGGTGGTGGCTGATAATTTGTTCTAAATCCTTGATGTTAAAAGGTTTGGAAAGGTATGCAATGCAGCCAACTTCGAGAATCCGATCGCGGTCTTCTGTTTTTGCTAGTGCTGTGACAGCTACAATCGGAATATGTCTGAGCTCGGGGTTTTGTTTGATGCGCTTGACTAATTCTATACCGTCTATATCGGGCAGGCAAATGTCGAGTACGATTAGGTCGGGAAGTCGATCGGCTGCTGCCGAAAGAGCACTGTACCCGTCAACTGCTCCCACGCACTCGCAGCCGAATAAATCGAGTATTTGCGTCAGCAACTCTAAGTTGTCGTGATTGTCGTCTACAGCCAAAACTAAAGGACGCTTGTCAAGTGTGGCTTGACCGCTATTTAAAGAAGATTCCAAATGCTGATTCCAACTAGGGTATTTCATAAATCCAGATCGAAAAACGATCGAAAAGTGTTACCCGAGGCATTCTTCAAGTGGCGTTCCGGCACTTGAAACAGATTGGCTCGTATTTGTAGCTCTGAGATGGCCAGTCTTGAGTCTAGCCAGATTGTACAATATCGCTGCAAGTTCTGGCAAAGACTGCACCAGTCGATCGATGCTCTGGCATCTCCATAATTTTACTGAGCCCCGGGCAAATTGCCAACTTACGCTCTACGGTTGCGTCAGCCTGGACAACAAGAGGCTATAACTAGGAAAAATCTTGCTAATAAACTATCCTAGCTTAATTTTTGCTTTGAAGAGTGACGGCGGCTTTTCAGGATACTACCAACAGTAGGCGGCGGTTGTCCTAAGTGAATCTACCTAAAGGAAGAGTGTGGCTGACACTTAAGTTTCACAATTTCCACCTGCTGAGGGATACTTGTTGCTCTAGTTTAGACTTCAATGTTTTTAAGTAGTAATTATCACAATTTTAGAAGTAAAAAAATCAGTTTTTACTTGAGTTTTAGCGGATATTAACCTAGGAGGTTTGGATGACAATTGCAATTAGAGACGACCTGACTTACATCTTGCTCAAACAGATTGCCAGCGGCAACGGCAGCAGGGGAGAGTCGGCAATTAGGAATGCAGCCGAAGAGTATGTCGGTCGAGATGTCGCGGAAGCGGAACTGCTCGGTCACTTGGACTACCTCAACCAAAGAGAATTTATCAAAGCCCAGTTTAGCGGGGAGCCTTACGGAGGGGCTGAATTACTGCCGCCTTTAGTGGCATTTCAAGAAGCTGATTTAACCGAAAAAGGCCGCAAACTGTTGCAGAAAATGGAGACGAACCCTCCTAAGTCTCTGCATCAAGAAGGGTCAGCAGTTCCGATCGCCTCTAAGGATATGCCGTTTTTGGAAAAAGTGATGGTAAACGGTAACATGGAGGATATTTTTGATGCCCGCGACATTACCGAAGTGGTGTACCGCATCATGCGCGATTTGATGACAACAGAAGCGATCGATCGCGTGGAATCTGAACTGCACAAAGAAGTTTTACCGACGGACGACAAAACCCTGCAAACAGAAATAGCCGAGCTCTGGAAAGATACGAATCCGCTGGTAAAATTGCTGAGCCGGGTGCGTCAGCCTTTGCGCGGGCCTGCACCTGTGGGGATCGATGGCAATTTGTTTGCACGGAGGGTGGAACTAGAAGGCTCACTTCCTTCGGGAGTCAAACCGGAAACTGCGATCGCCGCTGTATTTTCGGCAACAAAGGATGAGTTGTCCCAGGAGCGAATTCAGGAAATAGCGGGCTTTTTGCCGGACAGAATTCGGGAAATTTGGGAGTCGGCTTAACGGGATATTTCCGGGTATAAATACTGAGAAACCGGGTTGACGAACCAGCATTCTGCGCTCTCGAGCCAGAAGCTTGTTTCATCAACCCGGTTTCTGTATTCGTTTGTAGTGAGGACTTTAGTCCGCATAAAAGTCTTTCAATAAACCCGGTAACAACCCAAAATTTGTGGGAAAACCCGAAATATTCCTAAAAACAGGGTTTCTCGCCCCGGGGTTGAATAAATCCCACAGACGCAGCCAAAGTGTTGTAGTCTATAATACAGGGCGAGTTAACACAGTGGCTCGCAAAAATGCTGTCAACAGCCCTGGAGATCAAAAGGGATGGCCCGCAGAAAAGTTAGACAAATGTCAAGATCGACTTTAGAACAAGAGATTTTACTCAATCGAATTACCAATCGCATCCGCAACTCTTTAGAACTGCAAGAGATTTTGACGACAACGGCGCGAGAAATCCGCAGCTTTTTAGGAAGCGATCGGGTAAAAGTTTATCGGTTTGATGCCGACGGTAGCGGCGAGGTGATTGCTGAGTCGATCGACGGGGACAAATTACCATCTCTGCTGGGTTTGCACTTTCCTGCAGGCGACATTCCCAATAGTGTCCGCTCCATGTTTGTCAAAGCGCGGCAGCGAGTGATTGTAGATGTGGGATTGCAGCATCAAACAATTAATCGGTTAGATTGTCCCGAAACCGGCAAAACTTTAGCAGTGGAAGATATCCGCTATTCTCCTGTAGACCCCTGTCACGTTGAATATCTGGAGGCTATGGGGGCGCGTTCTTCTCTGGCGGTGCCGATTTTGCATCAAAATAAGCTTTGGGGGCTGTTGGTGTCTCACCACAGCCAATCGAAACGGTTTAGCGATCGAGAATTGAACATGGTGCAGTTGCTTGTGGATCAGCTTTCAATTGCGATCGCCCAATCTTTTCTCCTCACTCAAGCCCGACAGCAAGCACGCGACGAAGCCGTTGTCAACCAAATTAGCAGTTTGCTGCACTCTCCTCTAGAACTGGGCGAAATTCGGCAAGCAGTTCTCGAACAAACTGTCAAGCATTTGGGCGGTTCGGGAGGGCGGTTGTACCTTGCTGCCGAATTTGGCGATCGGCCAGCTTTACTTTATACCTGCGGCCAGCAGCCCCGGGACGCCCACCTGGAACTAAGCGAGTTTTGGCAGCAGATCGTGGGGTTTGCCGGTCAAGGCGATCGAGCAAAAACTGCAGATAATACCAGCCAATTAGGTATTTTTCAAAATCTCTATTCCGAGCATTACAGTTCAATTGATACAAATATTTCTAATTTGATTGTCCCGCACTTGTACGCGATTTCCGATATTTCTCAAGAACCTCTACTCAAATCTTTATCGGCAAATTTTCTCGAAGCTGACATTCGGTCATTTTTGGCAGTACCGCTGCAATACCGCCAACAGTGCATTGGCTGTCTCACCGTTTTTCGCGCAGCGCTAGAAACCGAAATTTTGTGGGCTGGCCGTTGCAATTCCGACGCCCGGAGCGATCGCCCCCGACAGTCCTTTGCAGCTTGGAAAGAAATCAAAACCGACGCAGCTCAAAAGTGGAGCAGCGAGGAACTGAAGCTAGCAAAATCTTTGGGAACTCATTTGTACATGGCCGCCATGCAGAGGCGCGTCGAGGCAATGATCCGACATCAAGCTTCTCACGACCAACTAACAGGTTTAGCTAATAGATTGCTGTTTAATGAAAGGCTGTCTTTAGCTTTAGCTAACGCTCACCAAAACGCAGAAATGCTGGCGGTGATATTTCTAGATTTGGACAGATTTAAAAATGTCAACGATACTCTCGGTCACCCAGTGGGCGACCAGTTGCTGCAAGGTGTATCTCGGCGTTTGACTAACTGTTTGCGCGTGGGGGACTCGATCGCCCGTTGGGGCGGCGATGAATTTACTTTGCTGCTGTACAATATTAACAGTCCTGAGGACGCAACTAAGGTTTGCCAGCAAATTATCCAGAGTTTAAGCGCTCCTTTTGATTTTGAAGGTCGGGAACTTTATATTAAGGCTAGCTTGGGAATTGCTTTGGCTCCTTACGACGGAGAAGACGCAGAAACTTTGCTAAAAAATGCTGATGCTGCGATGTACAAAGCTAAACAGAGAGGTCGCAATAATTATCATTTTTACACGCGGGCGATCGGCAATCAAGTCTCCGAGGAACTTAACTTAGAAAATCATCTTTACAAAGCTCTGAAAAAATCAGAGTTTGTGCTGCACTATCAACCGCAAATAAACTTAAATACTGGCAAAATAGTCGGCATGGAAGCTCTGATTCGCTGGCAGCATCCCGAACGCGGCTTGATTGCTCCCGATCGATTTATTCCCTTAGCTGAGGAAACAGGATTAATCTGCCAAATTGACGAATGGGTGCTGCGGACAGCTTGCTTGCAAAATCGAGCGTGGCAGTTATTGGGATTGCCGCCGGTGCGGGTAGCTGTGAATTTATCGGGCCGCCAGTTTCTGCAAGCTAACACGGTACAAACCATTGCTGAAATTTTGTCAGAAACCGAGTTAAATCCGGAGTATTTAGAAATAGAAATTACCGAAACAGTTGCCATGACAGATGTAAATTTTACGGTGTCGGTATTGCAGCAGTTGCAGCAAATGGGAATTCAGATTTCTCTGGACGATTTTGGCACCGGTTATTCTTCGCTGTGGTCTCTGAAAAACTTACCGCTGAATAATTTAAAAATAGACAAATCCTTCGTGGCAGATTTGCAGAACGGCAGCAACGGTGCTACGATTGTGAAAGTTGCGATCGCCCTGGGACAAGGCTTGAATTTACAGGTGATTGCTGAGGGAGTGGAAACAGCAGAACAGTTGGCATTTTTGCAGTCGCTTCAGTGCGAGATGGGTCAGGGTTACTTCTTTAGCAAACCCATACCGGCGGCGGCGGCCACCCAATTGTGCCTAGAAAATCGATCGGGTAAAATAGGTAGTTTACATTCACAACGATAAATAGCCGTAGGGTGCGTGTAAAAAATAAAATTCCTCAGAAGAAACCTTAAACAAAGGTACGTAGTTGCGCTGAAGCGCTCTTTATTATATATATGAAAGAGCGCCCAAGTGCAACTACGTACCTAACTAAAAATTAACAGGTTTGTAGTGAGGACTTTAGTCCTTCTGGTTGCGGACTAAAGTCCTCACTACGAACCTATTTGATTGTTGTGAAAGCAGGTTTGTAGTGAGGACTTTAGTCCTTCTGGTTGCGGACTAAAGTCCTCACTACGAACCTATTTGATTGTTGTGAAAGCGTATATGAGAAGACAGATTACTGCCAGACAAACACTTTTGCTTCGTATTCTGGCAAATCAATCATAATATTGTCATCGCCCGATTCCACATCATAATTCCCCGTCCATTCGTGCCAAGTTCCGTTGGCTGGGAAGTGGGGAACGCTGTAACCCGCTAGATAATTTTCTGACAAATTTGCCACTACCACAACTCGCGAACCTTCATCGTTCCAGCGAGTGTAAGCAAACACTTTCGAGTCGGGGTCTTCGTGGAAAAAGTCGATGTTTTCCGTGTAAAGTGCTTGGTTGTTTTTGCGGAGGTGAATCAAGCCTTTGTAGTATTCCCACAAACCTTTATTCATGTCATTTCCCAGCAGCGTCCAGTCAATTTTAGCTTGCTCGATTGTTTTGGCTTTGTATTCGCCAAATTCTTCGCCCATCCAAATCAGCGGCACGCCAACTGCTGTCATTAACAGCACTATTCCCAACTTCGCCCGCTTGAATGCTGGTTCATCCAAAATCCCGCGATCGCCCAATTCTGAGAATACGCGATCGCGATCGTGATTGCTCAAATAATTCACTACATTTGTAGCACCCAAGAAACCTTGCCGCTTGCCGTCGATTACCTCTTTGAGCCGCTCTAAATCAAAAGTATCGCCGCAGATGTGTTCGACAATGCAGTGATAGAAACTGTCGTGCCAGCAGCCGTCCATCGGGCCGTCTAGATTGGTGATGCTGGGAGTTTCGGGAATGTGTTCGGCAACAGTGTAAAACGGTTTTGGGCCGACGGCATTTTTGGCTTCTTGAACTATCCAGTGCATGAAATCGTAGTTGGCAATTTGTCGCGCCGCATCGAAACGAATGCCGTCGAGATGGTATTCTTGAACCCAATAGCGGACTGTATCGCGGATAAATTTGCGCGCCGGGTAAGTTCCTAAGTTTTCGTCGTAAAATTCGTAGTTAAATTCTGGGCCCCAATTGTTGTCTGGATCGCGGGGGGCGTGGTGGTACCAATAATCGCGATCGATTTGAGTCAGGGGGCTGGATGATTCCGAGTGGTTGTAAATCCCGTCGATGATGACGCGAATTCCGCGCCCGTGACACTCGTCTATCAGGTTTTTGAGTTCTTCTGTGGTGCCGTAGCTGGACTCCGCAGCGAAGAAGTAGCGCGGGTTGTAGCCCCAACTGTAGTCGCCCGGGTATTCTTTGAGGGGCATGAGTTCGATCGCGTTGACGCCGAGTACGTCGGCTAGGTAATCGAGTTTTTCGACGACGTGCTCGTACTTGCCGCGGGCGAGGGGATCGGCTTCGCCGCCGGAAAAGTCGGCGACGTGCATTTCGTATATTACTAATTCTCGATCGGCAGGTAGCGGTTTGTCGTCGTGCTGCCACACGTAGGTATCGACGATGCGATCGCCATCTTTGATTCTAACCACGCCGTTTTGAGTTGGATCGTCGATGTCAGTCGCGTAGGGATCTACCACATCTACCCACCGATCTGCCTCCAGAAACCAGCTTTTGGACTGCACGCGGAATTTGTATTGATAAACGCCATCCTTCAATTCAACTGTCGTGCGGAAATAACCTTCTTCGTCCTTTTCCATGGGGATTTCTTCCCAATTAGAAAAAGATCCCATCAAGGCCGCTCCTTTGTTGTAGGGAGCAAATAACTTGAATTCAATTGGAGCGCTCATAATGCCTCTTTTTAGGATATTTCAGTAGCAGTAGATACTTCTAATCTCGCAAATAGAAGCGAACTCAAGCATCACTCTGCGGATATAATTGCTGTAAGTGCTTAACTATTCCTAAAAGTATGAGTATCTGGGCCAGGTTGCGGATTTTATGAAGTGACATCGCGCAATATTGGCAGTGCGATCGGAATTTATATGAGAAGGAAGAAGGAAGTAGAAGAAATAAGGAAGCAAACCAAGAGTTCGAGCAATTAAGAACCTTCTAAACGTCCGGTGCGATTGTTATATTTAACTTTACATTGCTCAACCATAAGTATTGATAACCTAAGAATTATTTGGCATCTATCTTAAGGTAGATTTACTCAGAAAAAGATGATTTTAAATATCTGCACAAGGATAGATGCGGACTTAAATATAGCTTTTTAAAGCTAATATTATTCGGCTGGTGATGCTGAGATTGAAGCCTATATTTTCGGTGGTCAAGTGCGCCGAATAACACCCTATACAAGCGCCAACAATTAGTCGGTCGGTGCGCAGCAAGCATCCTAAAATTCATGCGTAAGGTGCGCAGTGCGCACCTACTTTTAACTTGCTTTTGCCTGCTGGTGAGGCTTTATCCAACCAAGCCAGAACGGAGGGCGAGAACTGCAGCCTGAGTGCGATCGTCAGCACACAGCTTGTTGAGAATATTGCGGACGTGAGTCTTGACTGTACCGACAGTAATGTACAGCTTTTCGGCGATGGCAGCATTGCTGTAACCCTGCACGATCAGTTCCAAAACTTCTAATTCCCGCTCGGTTAAAGGGTAAGTTTCAATGATGTGACTGAACTCTGGTTCGGCTGCCTTAATTGTGACTCTTTTGCCCTCATCCTTCGGTTCTTCTGGCGCCGACTCCTTTGTGCGAGCTTGTTTCAGGACGATGCGGGCGATTGCCGGATCGATCCAAGAGTTACCTTCGTGAGTTACTTTTACTACATCCAACAACTGATCGAAGCTGATATCTTTCATGCAGTAAGAGTCAGCTCCGGCGGCAAAAGCTGCTAAAACTTCTTCTTCGTTGTCCTGAAAAGTCAGAATCAAAACTTTGGTATCGGGATCTGAGTCGGCTACTATCGATTTTTTAAACTTTTGTGTCAGTTCAATGCCGTCAAAATCTGGCAAGCCAATGTCCACAATTGCCACATCAGGTTTTGAAGATTGAAGCAGTTTCAATCCGTCTGTGGCATTAGCGGCATCGCCTACAACTTCTATAGTGTCACGCTGTTGTAAAGCGGTGCGGATGCCGACTCTTGTCAGGTCGTGGTCTTCTATTAAAGCAACGCGAATTTTACTCATCTTTCTTCCAATAGTCCGCTAAACTTTTAAAATATCGTCAAGTGACTCAGCCAAGCTGAGTAAATTTGAGAATGTGTCCTGATTTAGGGTTTGACAGCCCGCACATCTTGTTCCAGCATACTCATGCAGCCGCCAAGATTGCAAGTTAATTGTCAAGTTATTTTGCGGCGCGGGGAAAGCGCGATCGGGACAGGTAAGCTCGAAGATGTTTAAACAGTGTAACTGAATTATCCCATTGTCCGCCCCTTGATAGAGGTAAACATACCACTACCGAGATAAATTTAAATTATAAAAACTTTTGATGCACATTGGCAGTCAAAATCTATAAAGCTAGCAGCACTGCTTCTTTAGTCGGTGTTAGGGATCTAGTTCAATGCTTATTTATAAAACCAGTTATGACTCACTATCACGGCAATAACTCTTTTCGCTCGGAGTTTTCCGACGGCGAAATACTATACAAAGCATCAGAAATAGCCTCCCCTCAACGGCAAGTTTGCGATCGCGCAACTCAGGACGATCGCCTCCTGGAGGCAAGTCCTCACATAGTTTGGAAAGCAAATGCCAGCGGCTGGGCGACTTATTTAGGGCAGCGCTGGGAGGAGTACACGGGGATACCAGTAGCAGCAGCTTTGGGTTTTGGCTATCTGGCGCGCGTCCACCCAGAAGACCGTCCTCGTCTTTTGGGGCGATCGCGCACTTCTGCGAGTTCGCCCCAAAGTTACGAAATAAAATTTCGTCTCCTGGCGCGAGAGGGCGCTTACCGCTGGAATGTCGCCAGAGGAACGCCCGCCAACGCAGACTCTCAAGAAGTTTTGGAGTGGGTGGGAACCTACACAGATATGGACGCGATCGAACAAACTCAGGACTCGCCCGCAGCAGAAGCAGAAATGTTGCGCCGCCAAGGGCGCCCGGAAGTTAACTTCACAGCCGAAAATTTGGGCAAAATAGACGCAGCGAGTGATTTGCAGGCGATCGAGCGGTTTACAAATCTGTTGAGCCAGGGCGCGGGTAACTTGTGCGAATTGTTGCAAGCGATCGCGGACGCGACTGTGGAGGCGATCGCCGGAGCTGAATTTTGCCTGGTGGCGCTCCCCGACTACGATTCCAGCGGCCTCAAACTGATCGCTGTCGGGGGCGCGTCCAACTTTGAGAAAGGCAAAACCCTGCACGTGCAAGACAAGCTGCTGCTGAAAGCGTTTGCGACGGGAGAGTCTCAACTGTGGCGCTCCCAGTCGGGATCGGGAGTGCCGGCGGCCGCCTGTGCTGCGGCGATCGAGTCCGGGGATACGGGGCGTTTGGGCGTATTGGCGATCGGCAACGTCCAAGACAGCACGGCCATTGACGGGGGCTCTGTGCAACTGCTGGCGGTGATGGGAAGACAAGCTGCGATCGCGATTAACAGGGCGCGGGCGATCGAAAAATTAAACAAGCAGGAACAGCTTTTAGACTTGCAAAACGAGCTGCTAATTCGCCAGCAGGAAGAACTGGAAAATCAGGGCCGGCGCATTCAACAGCAAAAATTGCAACTGCTAGAAGCAGCAAAGTTAAAATCGCAATTTTTGGCTACCATGTCCCACGAATTGCGAACTCCGATGAATGCGATTATCGGCTTTTCCCAATTGCTGCTGCGCCAGCACAAACCACTGCTGAGTGCCCAGCAAACAGACATGGTGGGGCGCATTTTAAATAACGGCAAAAACCTGCTAGTGCTGATTAACGATATCCTCGACCTCTCCAAAATCGAGAGCGGCCGTACAGAATTAGAAACTGAAGAATTTGATTTAACCGAGTTAGTAATGGATGCCGCCCTGGAATTCCCAAATCAAGCCGCCGAGAAGAATGTGGCAATGTCCGTCAGCGCGTGCTTGCAGGATCGGTTTATAGTTAATGACAAGTTGCGGCTGCGGCAAGTTTTGGTCAATCTCATTTCCAACGCCGTTAAATTTACGCATCAGGGCAGCATTTGCATTGAGCTGGGGGAATTAGAGGGCGATCGGCTAAGTATCGCCGTTCGGGATACAGGAATCGGCATCAGTGAAACCGATCGGCCCCACATTTTCGACAAATTCCATCAAGCCGACCAAAGCACAACCCGCCCCTATCCAGGCACCGGTTTAGGACTAGCAATTACCGCCTATTTAGTCGAGATGATGGACGGCACAATTGCGGTCGAAAGTCAACTAGAAAAAGGTTCGAGATTTGCGATCGAAATTCCTCGAAAAGTTAACCCCAAAAAGCCATAGAAGAAGTCATTAGTCAGCAGTCATTAGTCAGCAGTCAGCAGTCAGCAGTCATTAGTCATTAGTGCTGTCCCATTCGAGCGAACGTCCAACGTCATCACTCATCAGTCATCAGGAAGAAGGAAGAATAGTTGGCGATCGCACTTTTTCTTGACTTCATCTCATATTCCCTCGAACCACCACAATAAAAATGGTTCGTAGTGAGGACTTTAGTCCTCATAAAAACTGAGGACTAAAGTCCTCACTACGAACATACTACATAATTAGGTTCTGTATCCAGGAGGAATTTAGCAAAGATTAAAACCGGAGTTTGCATACAAAACTGCGGACATTTATGAGGTTTACTCATGCCCGCTAATTATATCGTATCCGATCGATTAACCACAATCAAATTCGTTCGTAGTGCGGACTTCAGTCCGCAAAAAGCTGCGGACTGAAGTCCGCACTACAAACTGTTCGTAGTGCGGACTTCAGTCCGCAAAAAGCTGCGGACTGAAGTCCGCACTACAAACTGTCTTATTCCTAAAGACTAGAAGTTTTCCCAACTTGAGCCTGAGTAGCAATGGGTTTAACATCGGTATAGCCCATATTATTAGCTACATCCCGCAGCACCGAAATTTGCTGTTCAAACTCAAGACCTTCAATTTGACCTAACACACCATTCACAGCCTCAGTTGCCTCATATCCTTCGGGGATATCGACAATTTTATCCCCCATATCAATAGCCCAAGCATACCAAACCAGCAACTGATTGTTAGCAGTTAAAGCTCCGTAAGCGTGAGAATAAGGCGTGTCATCGCGGTTGACAATACCTCGCATGATATTTAATTGTTGGTCGTGAGAAAGATTGTAAAAATCATTGAGCAGCACGGGAGCTAATTCTGGTTCGGCGGCGGCGGGAGCTGCGGGTGTAATTGACTCTCCCATTTTTTCGTAAACAAAGTAGAGCAGCGCCAGTTTTTCATCTGTACCCAACCCGTTGATTTTTTCAACCATGTTTTGAGTATCGTTGGAGAGAGCGTGAGTATTGGTCGCGGCGGGTGAGTTCATAAATAAAATTCCTTAAAAAATGCTTCCACAATATATAAATATCAACATTTCTCAGTACAAGTCACCATCCCCCAGAGGTAATGCGATTTGGGAATTGGGAATTGGGAATTGGGAATTGGGCATGGGGAATGACTTATGATGTATGGGTTTGGAGCACTGGCTTAGAGTAGAATTGTTTTTTTTACACAAATAATTTAAGCCGCCGCCCTAGCATAAATCATCCTTGAGATAGAAGCCCACGATACATCTGCGGATAGATGAAAAAGGTCGGTAATTAAGTAACGATAAATATATTGAATTGTTAAATAAAAGTAGCAAGGAGTCGGCGATGTCGGAAATAAATACAGAATTAGATAACACTCAAACATTTGACGCTGCTCAGATAGCTGAAAGCGTGGAAGCTGGAGAACAAAAGTTGCCGGCGGTTGATGTATCCGCAGACTACGAAGCTTCAAAAGAATTCAGCGTTAGCGATATCGATCGCACGAGTGCCGGCGCCGAAGCTGCGGCTGCTGCAACTGCACCTAAATTTGATATTCCCGCCCCTCAAGAAATCCCAATGCCGGCCGATGCACAGGGAAATCCCGATGATTTTCTGTCGATGGCTAAGGAAGTTAACCCCGCAGGTGCACCGGGTAATGTTACTGACGATTTGGTGCAAAAAGCTATTGAAATGGGTACTCCCGGTAGCTAATTTAGAAATGCTCAATTGAGTGAGCGAAAAGACCGCCAGGGGTTAAAACCCCTGGCTAATAGCGAAAGTCCTCTGAAGAGGACTGATGAATTCTTCAGTCCTCTTCAGAGGACTTTCGCTTTGAGGCAGGGGTTTTAACCCCTGCCGGATTCTGGGTATAACGTTAAGTTTATAACTACGAACATTTAAGTGTCGCTAAAGGCTGGATTTTAGGTCGATCGCCCGACAGATTTTGCCGATCGCGCGATCGTCCAAAATTTCCACTACCAAATCCGCGCGATCGCCCTCAAGCATTGACTGAATAAATAACTCAGGATGCAGCGCTTTCCAGAAATATTCAACAAACCGATTAATTTCGGCCTCAGACATTCCCGACTTCCCCGCCGCCCTCATTTCCCGTTCCGCCTGATTGCGCCACACTTGAGAAAGGCGGTAATCTCGGGGATACAAAACCATCAACCTATCTAATCGCTTCCACAGCGGCAAATAGTCGTGCAGCTTCCCATTCATATCGCGCGCAAACTGACAGTCGCCTTCTGTGGAAATCGGAAACGGTGCAGCCGCCAAAAACTCGTTCAATCTGCCATCAGCGACTGGATTCACGCCGACAAACCAACCTTCAAACAGTACAATATCCGCACCGGAAATAATTTCTGGTTGACTTCTATCTCCCGCACCTTCCCAGGCTGACTTGTCAAAGCGGGGAATTTCTATTTTGGGACGGTCAACTGCTGCTAATTCGCGAGTTTGAGAAGCGCGTAACTCGTCTAAAACGGAGATTCCCAAGTCAATATCGTGAGTGCCGGGAGGGCCGCGCCAAATTAAACGCGGGTCAGCTTTTTGCAGTTTTTGGCGATCGGCATAAGTCTTGTAAAGGTCGTCTAAAGAAAGGCTGACTGTAGAATATCCCAATTTTCTCAAAATTAGCCTAAGAACTTGGCATAAAGTAGTTTTGCCCGTTCCTTGCCCTCCTAAAATTCCTTGAATGAGAGGACGGTTTAAACTTTGTTTTTGTGTCGATAATTGGATTGCCAGCGGCAGCCAAAGATTCCACAAAGTTTCGAGAAAAAGACTTGACTTTACGGGGAAAGTATGCAGTTGGTCAAGCAGAGAAAAGAATAAATCGGTTTTGTAGCGGACAACATCTGCTGCGTTGTCAGGAGTAATGTTAAAAGCGCGCGATCGCACATCACCGGCAAGTTCCCAACAGGCGAGGCGATCGAAATCGGGAGTAAGGGGGCGATCGCCTGTTTGCCAGCGGTGTAAAATTTCAACAGGGGTTACAGGCGATCCAACCATTTTAGATTGTAGATTTTAGAATAGGATAATTGGATGATTCGATGATATGATGTCCCGTCGATTACCATAACAAAAATGGTTTGTAGTGCGGACTTCAGTCCGCCACAAGAGAGCGGACTGAAGTCCGCACTACGAACTAATTTTACTGCGAGTAATCGATCGGACACGATAGAATTTAAGAATTCTGTATGAGTTGGGAACCCGCGCGGACTGCCATTATTTTTTTTAAAGTTGTATCAAAACTTTCTAAGCCGAGGCTAATTTTGTATAAATATCTGCAATAGACAAATATTTCACCATTTTTCAAGAGCCAAGTTTGAAAGCTTCTACAAATAAATTGTAAGTCACGCCAATTTTTAGAGCATTGAGCATGGACACCCACAAAGCACCCGCCACCAGCCGCCTGCTGTAAACCAGTCGGTTCGCCAACTCGGTGAACAACACCAACACCCCGGCTACGATAATATCCCAATTAGCGGCTTGTCCGGCGATCGTCGAAATAGCAGTTCCCAAAAAATTGCCGAACAGCAGGCTAATTACCAAGAGCGAAATCCGCCGCCAAGGATTGCTCGCCCAGCGTGCAAATTGCTCGCCCAGAACATCAATCAATCTGTTAATTCGGGTATTCTGCATAAAAGTTAAAAGTTATGCGGATGAGTCAGTCAATTTTAGATTTTAGATTTTAGATTTTAGATTTTAGATTTTAGATTTACTTGCAGCTCCTTGAATCTGCTGGGAAATTGAACAGGAGTCTCAAGTTTTTGGCTCGATCCTCAAGAGTATCCGGGCTTGTAGCTGTTTTTGAGCGGGGTTAAAAAATGGCTGTCGCCAACAACCCCAAATCCTTACCGGATCAGTATCCGTCAATGTCAAGTCTAAAATTTAACATCTAAAATGGTATGGAGCGATCGGGAGCTTTATAGCCCCGAAGCGTCAAGTAATTAAGTGTAGCTGTATCTTGTGGCACAGTAGCCGCAGCTTCTACCTTAAAAATAGTTATGACTAATTAGGGGTGCACAGTCTATCCTTTAAGCATAAAATTTATGAAACTTAAAACTTACCAGATATTAATTGGAGTGGCGATCGCCCTATTTACAGGAATGTTTCTCGGACGTTTTGAAATCACCATCTCCAACGGTGCAAATCGATCGAGCGATTTACCCTCAGCAGCCACCGCACTCCCCCCAACACCCGCCGTTTCGACAGTGGCGACAGGTTCTCCAGACACCGCTAAAGGGCCCAAACCCGACTTACCCTCAGAAGCAGAACAAGAAAGCAATTCCTCAATCCCTGTCAATGGCAAAGCCGCCGGCAGTTTGCGCGTCAGCAACCGCAGCGAACACCCGGTGCGAGTGGCCTTGCTGTCGAAACGGCAAACCGAGAAATCCTACGGAAAACCGGCACACTGGGATTTTGCGCCGGGGGAAGGCGGCGGCAAGGGACTGATGCTATCGCTGCCGGAGGGCAAGTTACAAGTCAAACAGGGAGACATTTTGGTGGTTTTTGCTCAAGATGGTTCCCGCCGCTACTGGGGGCCTTACGTCGCCGGGGAGACAGCCTCGCCCGCTTGGAATCCCAAAGCCGAACAATGGCAGTTAACTTTGCAGCAGTGAAGGAAGTTCGGCAACGGATTTTGTAACGGATGTAACGGATGTAACGGATGTAAAGGATGGAAGTCCGATAAGTCGTTCGATGGAAGTCGGAAGAAGACATACATAGCAAGCTTGAGTGCGATCGATATGTGACGTTTGATTAAGTGGATTTTACTTAGGTGCGCCCGATATTTTGGTTGAGAAACCGGGTTGCTAGGCTATTGTTGAGAACGGTATAAGATGTGAGTTGAAGGGGGTGCGATCGAATTCCCAGTTTCGATCGGGCGAATCTTTCGGTAGACTCTGTATTCGAGTTAAAATTTTAAATCTAAAATCGCAGGAAGTTTGGGTGAAGGAAGTTATTAAAAATTTGTCAGAATATTACAGGCATCGGCCGATGGTACCTTTGTTGCTATCGGTGTTGTGGCTGTGCGCGATCGCCTGGGTAGCTTTCTTGTGGAATCTCGGCAACATCGGCTTAGTTGACGAAACCGAACCCCTTTTTGCCGAAGCCGCCCGTCAAATGACGGTGACAGGGGATTGGATCACTCCTTATTTCAACGGCGAAACCAGGTTTGACAAGCCGCCGTTGATTTACTGGCTGATGGCGGTGGCTTACCGCACTCTGGGGGTTAACGAGTGGGCTGTGCGCCTTCCCTCGGCCTTGTGCGCGATCGGCCTGACTTGCCTCGGATTCTACACTCTATCGAAGGAAGAAGGAAGTTCGGCAACGGATTTTGTAGCGGATGTAGCGGATGTCACGGATGTAGCGGATATAACGGATATAACGGGAAGAAGTTCGGCAACGGATTCTATAACGGATGTAACTGATGTAACGGAGAAGTCGGAGGGAATTTTTTCCCAATCTCCCCCTCTCCCCCTCTTTCTTTCTACTCCTTGGATTGGTGCGGCCTTAATAGCTTTAAATCCCCAAACTATTGCCTGGGGGCGGACTGGCGTTTCAGATATGCTATTAGTTGCTTGTATGTGTTCGGCACTTCTGGCATTTTTCCTCGGTTATACGCTAGAAGAACAAAGAGAAAAAGCAGAATTTCCCACAGTTTCTGCTGGGCGATTTCCGAATAAGTGGTATCTGACTTGTTACGTACTAATTGCCTTAGCAATTCTGGCTAAGGGGCCTGTGGGAATTGTCATCCCAGCACTGATTATTGGTAGCTTCGGGCTGTATTTGGGAAATTTTCGGCAACTTTGGCGCGAAATGCGTCCGCTGTCGGGAATCTTGATTATTTTGGCGATCGCCCTGCCTTGGTACATTCTGGTGATATTAGACAACGGTGAAACTTATATTGAGAGTTTTTTCGGCTATCACAATTTCCAGCGTTTTACTGAAGTAGTCAACAAGCACTCGGCGCCTTGGTATTTTTACTTTATTGTAGTGCTAGTTGGTTTTGCGCCTTGGTCGATTTATTTGCCGGTGGCGATCGCCCGTACCCGTTTTTGGCAGCGCACTTACTGGCGCCGTCAAGCGCGATCGGCACAGTTGAGTTTATTTGCCCTATTTTGGTTCGCCTGCATCTTTGGCTTTTTCACGATCGCCGTGACAAAATTGCCCAGTTATGTATTGCCTTTAATGCCTGCTGCTGCCATTTTGGTAACGCTGCTGTGGAGCGATATTATTGCAGGGAACGAACCCAAAAACAGACCGGGAAAGTTAGAGAAAAAAGCCAATTATTTACCGCGAGGGCTGTTAGTTACATACATTTTCAATATCGTATTTTTACTGATTGTAGCCGGAGCAACTTTCTACTGCTACAACTGGCTGGGAGACGATCCGGCAATGCCCAATTTTCCCCAAGCAATTCAGCAGTCGGGATTGCTGATTGTCGGCGGTACGATTTGGATAACTGCCGCTGGGGCGATCGGGCTTTTACTCTGGAAGCGACAACAGCGCTGGATTTTGGTAGCTAACTTCATCGGGTTAGTAGCATTTATCATTTTTGGTCTTACTCCAGCCTACAATTTAGTCGATATCAACCGCCAGTTACCTCTGAGACAGTTAGCGCAGGTTGTTGTTCAACAAAAACAGCCGGGAGAAGAGTTGATGATGATTGGTTTCTGGAAACCGAGTTTAGTTTTTTACACCCAAGATCCGGTGACTTTCTACCGACTTCCCAGGGGCGCGAAAGACTACATCGAGCAATCCAACAACAACACTTCTCCGACGATTCTCGTGCTGGGATATCCCCACAAGTTTGTCGAATTTGGATTGCAGCCAAATCAATATCAGTTGTTGGACAGTCGGGGCGCGTACCAACTGGCGAGGGTTCCGAGAAAGGCGTTTTTGAATTAGTGTATTGTACTGCGGTTTTGGCGATCGATCGTATAAGGTCTGAGGTTGAAGCTGCGGTATGCTCCGATCGCCTTATAAACATAACTTTGACGAAAATGTGGTATAATGTTTACACAATAGTGTTATTCCATATTTATTTGTGCTATAATTGATAATTATATGGCAAGTTCATACTTAAATCGTCAAAAGTAAAATGTCATACTCAGCTTTACCAAACATAGTATTTGCAGTTGGGCGAAATGGAGCGAATGGGGTAAATTTGCTTGGTACTGCAACTCTACTAAATAGTCCAGGAAAGTTTGTTACCGCCGCCCATGTTACTAATAAAGATGACCATAATTTAGTCGTAGTTCTAAGACCTTACGATTCTATCGATGACTATCAAGATACTTCTGATTCTGAAATCAAGGTAATTCCTGTTTACATTGAAGCTATCGATCCGTTCACAGATTTGTGTATTTTGTCTGCTGATATTGATGTGTTCTCTAACCTATCGATAGGGAGCACAGATATTCTAAACGTGGGCACTATTATTGATATTTTTGGTTATCCTCATGCAGATCATGGGAGATTGGTACTCACTCATCAACGAACTGAGATCGGTGCAAGAATCTTAATTAAAAATGGAGCAGTCAAAACCAAGCACGTCGTGCTAAATACTCAGGCTCGCCCAGGTCAATCTGGAAGCCCTATATTCTCTGCATACACTACTACAGTAGTTGCTATCCTCATTGGGTCATATGCTCCGGGTGGTGGAGGTGGTATTTCATTGGGTGGGGTAGATCCGCATACCCTCCATCAAACTACTCATGCGGTCTCTGTTGAGTACATTAGGGAAATGTTGTAGATATGGAAAATAAATTAGCACAAGTATTTCAGATTGACAGCGAAGAGTGGCTCGCAACGCTGCCTAGATACCAACAAAATAGGATAAAGCAGCTAGTGGATGCGACTAACTCTTATGAAGAGGCAGCGAAACAGTGGCTCAATGCAATGCCAGAGAACACATTCCCATTAGGAGCAGAACAAACTAAAAATGTATTTATTGAAAAAGTCCGAGATGAAATTGAAAAATTCTTAAGTGGCAATGAAAAATACGCTAATGAACAACAACAGCTAATTTCTTCGTCTGAGGTATTACAAAAAAAAATTGTGAGTTCTGTTTCAGCAGCAATTGCCCCAGCAATAGGCATAGCAGCAGTCTATGTTATGCCTGTGATTGTTCTTGAATTAATGACAATGAGTAAGATTGCGGATAGAGCGATCGCGATCGCAGAACAGAGTGGCAATGCAGTATTATCTGAAGCTGACTTGGCATCGGTGCAAGAAACACAGTATCTTCTGTCAGTGCCGGGAATGCGGGAATCGATTCGGGAAGGACTGGCAACGCCCATTGACGAGTGCGATCGGGAGTTAAAGTGGTGAGTTGGGATCTGGTATACACCAAACAGGCACAAAAAGATGCCAAAAATCTGGCTTCTAGCAATTTACGAGACAAAGCGCAAACGTTACTCGACATCATTCAAACCAATCCGTTTCAGAATCCGCCACCCTACGAGAAATTGGTGGGAGATTTGGAAGGCGCATATTCACGGCGAATCAACATTCAGCATCGTCTGGTGTACGAGGTGATTGAGTCTGAGAATACGGTGAAAATTTTGCGGATGTGGACGCATTATGAGTAGTGTTTCTAATCGGTTAAGCAATACAGGGGTAGAACGATCGCAGCCTTGGAATAAACAGGGCGATCGAATCTGGGCTTTCCGGCCCGCGCCACAAGAGTTTAAGTAAACAGTAGCTGACAAATTAAATGCGCGACAGCTTAGGACAATATTGGCTGTGGAAACGAAAAATCTCGGAAGCAACCTGGTTTCTGAGGAGGATTGCGTAAATCTCGAACTAATGACTGATGACAGACGGCTACTAAAAGATGACTCATGAATTAGGATTTAGGATTTAGGATTTAGGATTTAGGATTTAGGATTTATGGACGCACTAATCGGCAAAAGTTTACAGGGCGGAAAATATACCCTCGAACAAGAACTGGGGCGAGGCGGCTTTGGGATTACTTTCAGGGCAAATCACCGCTATTTAGGACAGCCCGTGGTGATTAAAACCCTCAACGAATCTCTGCGGCGCGATCGCAATTTCGCCGAGTTCGATCGCAAATTTCAAGACGAAGCAAGGCGGTTAGCTTCCTGCGTCCATCCGAATATAGTGCGCGTCAGCGACTTCTTTGTCGAAGACGGACAGCCTTACATGGTAATGGACTACATAGCCGGTCAGAATTTGGGCGATGTAGTCGGTACAAACAATCCCCTCCCAGAAAATCTGGCAATTCTCTACATCACTCAAATTGGGGCTGCTTTGAAAGCAGTTCATCAAAAGGGTTTGCTGCACCGAGATGTCAAGCCGCAAAACATTTTATTGCGCCAAGGTACTCAGGAAGTCGTGCTGATTGATTTTGGCATTTCCCGCGAGTTTACAAACGGTGCAATCCAAAATCACACTAATATGGTGTCCGACGGTTACGCACCGCCAGAACAGTATTTCGCTCAAGGAAAATATACGCCCGCCACAGATGTTTACGGGCTGGCGGCGACGCTTTACACTTTGCTCACAGCCCTGGTGCCCGTGGCTGCAATTTTGCGTACCAGCCAGCCGATGCCTTCACCCCGCGACTTGCGGCCAGACTTAAGTGTGACTGTGAGTCAAGCGGTGATGCGGGGGATGACGGTAGAGGCTCAAAATCGCCCCGCTACCGTGGATGAGTGGCTGTCGCTGCTGCACGGGCAGTCGCCGGATACCGGGCCGACGCTGGCGGTGATGCCGGGACACGGCCCTCAGTCGCCTGCAAATGTGAGAACAGCGCCTGCTGCGGTGACGAATGGGGAAGGAAACCGCAAGGTTTGGTTGATTTTGGGGTTTGTGGCGATCGCCCTTATATTCGGTGGTTTGGTAGGGATTGCGAGGGTTTTCCTCAACGGACAATCTTCGGAACCGACACCAATAGCGAAGGACGATCGCACTTCCACCCCCGCAGATCCAGACGCGCGCACCAGCCCCGAACCAATTCCCACTCCCACACCAACGCCTTTCTCGCCGCCTGCTGCTGAAACTCCGCCGCCTGCTGCTGAAACTCCAACTCCGGCCCCAACTCCAACTCCAACTCCGGCCCCAACTCCAACTCCAACTCCGGCCCCAACTCCAGCCGCAACTCCAGCCCCAACACCTGACGCTGCCGAACCCAAACCAACGGAAAAACTTGTTGACAAGCAATTGCCGCCCGATCGATCGCCCCCACCCAGCGAACTACCAGGAACAGGTTATCAGAAGACTCCCACTATCCCAGGGTTTGCGGTGGGTACGCCGGAAAGTCAGATTGTAAGTGCATTGGGAGATCCCACGGACTCTCAACCCCGCGGCTATTGGCCCAATACTCGCACCGCACTTTACGAATTGCTGCCGAACCGGGTGACTCTCGGCTATATTTACGATCGCAATTCCGAACAACTCGTGCAAACAGAGGGTTCTTTTGCCCAGTCGGTGGACGATTTGGTAGTCCGAACCGCTTTAAACGGCATGGTGGGCGGCGCGGATAAGGAGATTTTGCAAGGATTCCGCGACGTGCAGCAGCGCCGCACCAATCGGTTTAATTTTCAGAAAGGTTCGCTGAAAGGGACGATCGAACGCAACGAGCGCGATCGAATTTACATCGGCGTCTGGGACAAAACTTTGCATTAAACACCTTCAGAGCTGACGCACCCTACAATAGACAAGATTGAAAAAATACGTAGGACGGGCGGGACGCCCATCCCACAAGCAAAAAAAATTGTGGGATGGGCGTCCCGCCCGTCCGAAAATTTGATAGATCGGGATTGAGGGAATCTTGTCTAATAACTTTGTTAGGACTCACGCACGGGTGTAGAGAAACCGGGTTTTTCACGAAAATATTTGCTTAAAACCCTCAGTCTCGGTAAAAAAACCCGGTTTCTTGCTTGGTAGTGCGTCCTCGACTATTTGCGAAAAAATCCAAAATCCCCAATCCCCAATCCCCAATCTTCAATCCAAAATCTAAAATCGATTGACGACAACACAAGATAGTGTCTATAATTAAAGAATGCACGAGGGGCTGTAATGGTTTCGACAGGGTGGCGAAAGCTGCTCCGTGATGCAGGTCGAGAGGGAGTCTACTCTCGTTAATATCGGCTCAAAAAAAATAGTAAATGCGAACAACATCGTTCCTTTCGCTCGCAAAGCCGTAGCTGTAGCCTAAAAACTTCTCTAGCTTGGTTCAGAGTGTATGCCGCTTAACTCCGTTAAAGGCAGCATAACAACCCCCAACGGATGCCCTAGCTAAACGTTTCTAGTCGTCTAGTCGGGAAAGCAATCACTAGAAAATCCTCCCATTTAGGATAAAGATGGTTCCCGCCCCGAGGATCAGAGGGGATAAACCTGTGAACGATCGGAAGGTAAATACCCGCTTTGGACGGCAGTTCGATTCTGCCCAGTTCCATAAAAAAGGTGACGTAAAATCAATGGTTTAAGCCATTTGAAAGTCGCTTTACAACATTCAAAGGGCTCGCGATTTAAATCGCGAGCCCTTTATGTTTGGCATTCAATCTCAAATCTGAAATATCCATCTTCTTCCTTATTCGTTATTTTGAGCTAAAACCCTTGGTTTTATTGCTTCTTCCTTCTTCCTTCTTCCTTCTTCCTTCTTCCTTCTTCCTTTTCCATAAGTTACCAACCCATTAGCCAGCTTGGGGGATCAGATAATTAGAACTTCACCCATCCGTGCGTTCTTCGAGGCCCTCGGACGATATACTATTAGGCGGTAAAGCATTAAAAATCTTTACAAAGTCCCCGCTCTCTAAGCCTACTCCTACGAAGGACGGGTGAAAAATTATATGGCGATCGCTCAAAAGCTGGAAACATGAACCCAGGAATTGACTTACAAGGAAGTTTTGTAGAAGCCCTGACGAATTTGGGCTTACCGGCGGACATCGCCCACGTGCTTTGGCTACCACTGCCAATGGTACTGATGGTTGTCGGTGCTGTATTCGGTGTACTGACTAGCGTCTGGCTAGAGCGGAAAATTTCCGCCGCCGCTCAACAGCGGATTGGCCCCGAATTCCTCGGCCCTCTGGGAGTCCTAGCACCCGTAGCCGATGGCATGAAGTTGGTATTCAAAGAAGACATTGTACCGGCAAAAGCTGACGCGCTGCTGTTCACGCTCGGCCCGGTAATTGTCGTGATTCCAGTGTTTCTGTCCTACTTGATCGTACCCTTCGGAGAGCATATGCTCATCGCCGATATGGGGACAGCGATATTTCTCTGGATTGCTCTTTCTAGCATTCAGCCGATCGGCTTGCTGATGTCGGGCTATGCTTCTAACAACAAATACGCCCTCCTCGGCGGACTCAGAGCAGCCGCTCAATCCCTCAGCTACGAAATTCCCCTAGCTTTGGCAGTATTGGCAGTTGTGATGATGTCCAACAGCTTAAGTACGATCGACATCGTACACCAACAAGCGGGCTACGGCATTGTCGGCTGGAACGTCTGGCGCCAACCCGCAGGTTTCCTAATTTTCTGGATCTCAGCCCTGGCAGAATGCGAACGTTTACCCTTTGACCTCCCGGAAGCAGAAGAAGAATTGGTAGCAGGATATCAGACTGAGTACACAGGCATGAAATTTGCTCTGTACTACATCGCTTCCTACGTTAACCTCGTCCTTTCTTGCCTGCTAGTAGCCGTTTTGTACCTCGGCGGCTGGGAATCTCCGATTCCCGTCGGAGTCATCACAAATGCCCTGGGATTGAGCGAAACAACTCCTTGGTTGCAGGTACTTACCGGCACGCTGGGCATTACCATGACCCTGCTCAAAGCCTACTTTTTCCTGTTTCTGGCAGTGCTGCTGCGCTGGACTCTGCCGCGAGTTCGCATCGACCAATTGCTCAATTTGGGATGGAAGTTTTTGCTTCCCGTTGCTTTAGTTAATTTGCTATTGACCGCAGCTTTGAAGCTTGCCTTTCCCTTTGCTTTTGGCGGTTAATTTATAATAGGTAAAAGGCAACAGCTAAAAAAATAGCTGTAAACCAATTACCTATTATCAGTTAGCAATTACCAAAAACTCAAGTACAGAGAGAGAACACGATGCTAAAATTCCTCAATCAAGTAGGCGAATACGCCAAAGAGACTCTTCAAGCTGCTAAGTATATCGGTCAAGGGCTATCTGTTACTTTTGACCACATGAGACGCCGGCCGATTACGGTGCAGTATCCTTACGAGAAACTAATTCCTTCCGAACGTTTCCGGGGCAGAATTCACTTTGAATTTGACAAGTGCATTTCCTGCGAAGTCTGCGTTCGAGTTTGTCCGATCAATTTGCCTGTGGTGGATTGGGAATTTAACAAAGAAACTAAGAAGAAACAGCTCAAACACTACAGTATTGATTTCGGGGTGTGTATCTTCTGCGGCAACTGCGTAGAATATTGTCCGACTAATTGTTTGTCGATGACAGAAGAATACGAGTTAGCGGCTTACGAACGTCACGAGTTGAATTATGACAACGTGGCCCTCGGACGTTTGCCCTACAAGGTTACAGACGATCCGATGGTGACACCGTTGCGGGAATTCGCTTATTTGCCGAAAGGTGCGATCGACCCTCATGAAGTTTCCTACACCGATCGCCGCGCAGGTCTCCGCCCAGAGGAAATTATCGAAAAATAGGTAATGGGGGCATGGGGCATAGGGCATGGGGCATGGGGCCTGGGGCATGGGGCATGGGGCATGGGCCTTCCCAGGGCAATGGGGCATGGGGCATGGGGCATGGGGCATAGTTAGTAGTTAGTAGTTTTTCTAATAACAAATAACCAATTCCCAATTCCCAATTCCCAATGCCCTGCGCGGGCCTTCTTCCCTGCGCGAGCCTTCTTCCCAATTCCCGATTCCCGATTCCCGATTCCCAATTCCCTCTCTGCCCAATGCCCAATGCCCAATGCCCAATGCCCGATGCCCAATGCCCAATGCCCAATTAACAAAGGATTAAAAATTGTGAATCTAGCCGAAGGGGTTCAAATTGTTTCATTTGGCATACTAGCCATAATGATGATTGGAGGAGCATTAGGAGTAGTCCTGTTTTCCAACATCGTTTACTCAGCATTTTTGCTGTGCGCCGTATTTACCAGCATTGCCGGTATGTATCTGTTGCTGAATGCTGATTTTGTCGCAGCAGCGCAAGTCTTGATTTATGTTGGTGCTGTCAACGTCTTAATTTTGTTTGCCATCATGTTGGTAAACAAACGAGAAGACTTCCGCACTATTCCCAACGCTTGGGTGCGTCAAGTCGCAACCGCAGTCGTTTGTGCTGGTTTGTTTGCGCTGTTGGGTACAATGGTCGTGTCTACTCCTTGGGCGATCGTGACAACGACGGGAGCACCTGCTGAAAGTTCGATCGTGACGATCGCCAAACACTTCTTTACAGACTACTTGCTACCTTTCGAGTTAGCATCAGTGTTTTTGTTGATGGCAATGGTAGGAGCAATTGTCTTGGCGCGCCGCGATTTCTTTGCGGATGAACTGTCAAGTAATTTATCAGAAACACCAGCTTTTAGTTTGCCAGAACGCCCGCGCGAATTAGTTTCTGTCGGCGATGTTTCTTCACCCGAAACAAAGTAATTGTATGGTGCGCCCAGCGCACCTATCTGCGTGTCTTGTAGTAATGTTGATTGAGAAAGACCAAAAAAATATGCAACTGCAACTCCAGTATTTCTTGTTATTAGCAGCAGCCCTTTTCTGTATTGGTATATACGGTTTGATTACCAGCAGAAATGCAGTGCGCGTGTTGATGTCGATCGAGTTGATGCTGAATGCAGTCAATCTCAACCTGATGGGTTTTTCTAACTATCTTGACCCCGTACAGATTAAAGGTCAAGTATTTACTGTTTTTGTAGTTACGGTTGCGGCTGCTGAGGCCGCTGTTGGTTTGGCAATTGTTTTGGCGATTTACCGCAACCGCAATACCGTAGACATGGAAGAGTTTAATCTGCTGAAGTGGTAATTAGTCATTAGTTATTGGTCATTAGTGAACACTTCTGACAGTTTCAAGGATTACCCATGGGGCTAGAAACCCGGTTTCTACGACTTTTGCGACGAGGAACGATAAATTACGC
>NZ_JAEQCI010000029.1:0-101083 GCF_020738565.1 Microcoleus sp. PH2017_12_PCY_D_A
AGGGCAACTAATTTCTAATGTCATATCACGCTATGGGAAACACTTCTCTAATTATAGCTTACTCCGATCCTTTCCTTCAGGGCACTACCCAAATTCAGAGGACTAAAGTCCTCACTACAAACTAATTTTATTGCTACGAACTAATCTTACTGTGTTCTTTCAAGCGCACATCAAATATGAAATATTGGCACTATTGCATCGATTTGGGATTGATAGCGGTATTTTCTATCGCCCTTGCCACTGAAAAATCTTTAGCTGCTTTACCCTTACAAGAAGGAGTCTATCACGGCGGCGGTTCTCGCTACATTCAGATCGCTCAAAAAGCAAATATAATCTGCTTCAAAGGCTTTTCTCCTAACGGAGTTACCGTAGCTTCCGTTACCGCAGATCCCATCCGGCAAAACTCCTACAAAATCAACGGATTCGATGGTATAGTTCTCAGGCAGCAAGATAAAGATACTCTCTTCTTTGGCCCGGCAAATCAGTTAATTAAATACATAGAAAACTCCGGTTTTTCCAGAGATTTAGATAGCGATTTGCAGCAATGCCTGAATTCCCAAAAGCCATTCTTCAAACAAAAATCAGGCGGTCGAAATGCGCGCTAAGAAAAGCGTAAATTCCTATCTATCCGTACAAAAGAAAACTGTAAAAAAGTTGCGATCGCATGAAGACGATTTATATACTTGTAGGGGAGAAGCATTCGGGCGATAATTTCTGCAATAAGTTTCAAGATTTGTCTCCGAATGCTTCGCCCCGGCCTTTACGCAACCGCTCTAACCAAACTCATCTTACTTTTGTTTTGCCGCCGCTTTCTTCTTCGCTTCCTTCTCCGATTTCTTCGCAGCCTTCTCAGCTTCAAGTTTTGCCAACTTGGCTAGTTCTTTCTCTTCTGCTATTTTATCTAGATAGTAATGGTAGTCTCCCAGATAAGTGCGAAACTCACCGTCGCGAACTTCTACTATTTTGTTAGCGACTTGAGAGATAAAATAGCGATCGTGCGAAACTATAATTACCGTACCGTCGTAATTCTTAATCGCCTCTTCCATCATCTCCTTCGCCGGAATGTCGAGGTGATTTGTCGGTTCGTCTAAAATTAGCAAATTCACGGGAGTCAACAGCATCTTTGCCAAAGCCAGACGGGCTTTTTCTCCACCGCTTAAAGCGCCAACGTGTTTGAATACTGTTTCGCCGTTAAACAAGAACCGCCCCAACAAAGTCCGCACTTCTTCATTTTTCCAGTCGGGTACTTCGTCGTGAATGGTTTGCATCACGCTTTTATTCAAATCTAAGGCTTCTGCTTGATTTTGTTCAAAGTAACCGGGGATGACGTTGTGGCCTCCCATTTTGACTGTACCTTCGGTGGGCGTTTCTAAACCCATGATCAGGCGCAACAATGTAGATTTTCCGGCGCCGTTGGGGCCTAGAAATGCAATGCGATCGCCCCTTTCAATTAATAAATCTGCTCCCAAAAATAGGATTTTGTCGCCGTAGGTGTGCACTAAGTTTTCAATTATGGCTACTTCGCGGCCGCTGCGGGGTGCGGGGGGAAACCGGAAATGCAAGGTTTTTAAGCCGCCGGTGGGGGCTTCGATGCGTTCAATTTTGTCTAACTGTTTCTCGCGACTTTTGGCCTGGGTGCTGCGAGTGGCGCTGGCGCGGAATTTTTCAACGAATGCTTGCTGTTTTTCGAGTTCTTTTTGCTGGCTTTCGTAGGCGCTGAGTTGGGCTTCTCTGGCTTCTGCTTTTTGTAGTAAATAAGACGAATAGTTGCCTAGGTAGGTGCTAGAAACGCCGCGTTCGGTTTCGACGATTTGGGTGCAGAGCCGATCGAGAAATTCGCGGTCGTGGGATACGATTACCATTGGGGTTGTCAGCCCTTTGAGGTAAACTTCCAGCCATTCGATCGTTTCTAAGTCGAGGTGGTTGGTAGGTTCGTCCAGCAGCAGGATGTCGGGTTTTTGGAGGAGAATTTTACCTAAACTCATCCGCATTTGCCAGCCGCCGCTGAAAGCACTGACTAATCGATCGCCATCTTCGGGTTCAAATCCGATTTCTGGTAAAATCTTCTCGATTTGGGCTTCTAAACCGTAGCCGTTTAAGCCTTCAAATTGCCGTTGCAAGCGATCCATTTTGTGGATCAGTTGGTCAAGATTTTCTGGGGTGGAGTTTTCCAAGTCTCGATGGACTTCCATCAGCGATTCGTGAACTTCATTGGCTTCGCTAAAAGCGCGCCAAAATTCCTCTTTAACGGTGCGGGTGGGGTCAATTTCAAATTCTTGGGAGAGGTAGGCGATGTGGAGGCTGGCGGGGCGAATGACTTCGCCGGAGGTGGGTTCCATTTCGCCGGCGATGATTTTGAGTTGGGTGGATTTGCCGGCACCGTTGACGCCTACTAAGCCGATGCGATCGCCCGGTTTGACTTCCCAGGTGACATCTTTGAGTACGACGCCTGTGGGATAAATTTTACTGATGTGTTCGAGTCGCAGCATTGTTGTGGGGACTGGGGAAGGGGAAGGTTTAGCGGCGGATGGGATGCCGGCGCTGAGGTCGAGTTAATCTTAACAAATTTTAATTAAATTTAGTCATTGGCAAGATTTGGGTTTGGGCGGGCGATCGGATTTTGCATTTTAGATTTGGGATTTTATAGCCCTGGGCGCGCGGGTAGCGAGAAACCGGGTTTTTTAGGAAAATACTTGTCACAAAGCCCCAGATTCTCGAAAAACCCGGTTTCTTTGGTGTATGAGTGCGATCGCATTTGGGGAAGTTGAGGAAACAGGGCTACCGTGCTGTTTCAGATTGAATTTCTCGAATAATGGTTGAAACTTCTTCTTCTGAATCTAGATGTCGTGCCAAAACTTGGGCTGTTGCTTCCAGGAGGCGATCGCTAAACAATTTTGTTAAATCTTGCCGCAAACCTTGCCCAATGTAAAATTTGAGCAAAGCTGACAAAGGCATATCTCGATGCAGTGCTACTTTGTTTAGGGATTCTCAAGTATCTGTTGGGATTTCGATTGATACTGTTGTTGGGCGCGATCGGACTTTTAATGTCAGTTCTTTTTCAACGTTGTTCATATAGTTTCCTTTCTGTACGGGTAACTGGACGTGCAGAAATTATTGGGAAAGGCGATCGTAATAGGTCGTATCTCAGTATATCTAATTTGTTGATACAATACATTATAATAGTCAGTGTCAACCTCGATAGCAAAAGAGAGCGATCGTGCCAGCAAGAGACATTTATCATCAAGTTGTCAAACAGGGTCTGATTAAGGCTGGCTGGACAATTACCCACGATCCCTATCCATTAGCTTGGGCGAAGAGAAACCTATCGATCGATCTTGGTGCAGAACAGCTATTAGCTGCTGAGAACAACGATCGCAAGATAGCCGTTGAAGTTAAAAGTTTGATCGGAGAGTCTAGAATTGCAGATTGAGAGCAAGCTTTGGGTCAATATACTCTTTACTATGACATCTTAAAACGGACGGAATCTGAAAGAAAGCTGTATCTTGCAATTCCACTAAATGCTTTTACTGATTTTTTTGAAGCATAAAAATTTGGTCAAATATTGCTCAATAATCGCATAAATCTTGTTGTTTTCAACCCAAAAACAGAGGAAATAGTACAATGGATAGCTTAAAGAATTATCGTCAAATTGTTAAGCAGCTCCTCGCTGAATATTCTGAGATTCCTGTTGTGGACAAGGGCATACAAAACGCAACACTTTTTGATGTAGAAAGTGACCGCTATATGTTAATAAATATAGGCTGGTTTAACGAGCAGCGCATTCACCATTGCGTGATTCATATTGATATTATTGACGGTCAGGTGTGGATTCAAGCAAATAATACCGATCGCCTGATTGCTGAGGAGTTAGTCGCAGCGGGAATTCCGGCTAAATCAATTGTTTTGGGGCTTCAACCGCCTGATGTTAGATCCTATACTGCTTATGGAGTACCCTGTAGGGAAATGGCAACCGCAGCCCAAGAATGTTATAAATGAGGGGAGCAGTAGACAAAATCCATGCCAAGGAAAATTCGACAGTTGAAAGTTGAGATTGCCCGTAAAGGGTTTGTTTATTTACCGAAACGTGGCAAAGGTAGCCATGAACGTTGGCGACATCCTTTGCTCAAAAAAACACTGACAATTTCCGGCAAAGATGGAGATGATGTGCCACTCTACCTAGAAAAGCAGTTAGCAGAGTTATTAACTGAACTAAATGAGTTAAGGGAGGATGAGGATTTATGAGTCGATACAGCATGATTGTTCAATGGTCTGATGAAGATCAGCTTTTCTTAGTCACGATTCCCGAGTTTGCCGATCGCGTTGTTATGCCTTGCACTCACGGTAAAACTCGCGAGGAAGCTATTCATAGCGGCGAAGAAGTGATTGAAATGTATTTGGAAGCTTGGGAAGCTGAAGGTGAATCTATCCCGGAACCTCGCACGCTTCAAATTGCTTGATTGCTATGACAAAAGTCTATTATTGTGGTGAAAAAGGGCGATCGCTTAACGTGCGGTTTCTGTGTTGCGGAATCATGACTAATAGTTCGATCGGGCGATCGCACTGAGGGCGATTCCCTACGAGATAGCTTCGCCGCGCGTGCTTTTGTGTTTGTTGGGAATTGACGAAAGGGCGATCGGGCTTCAACACCCTTTTTGCAAGCAATGAGACAAAGTGGGGAAGAAGTGAGGAGAGAAGTGCTACATCGCCCTTGGAGAAGTTGAATGAGAAGCGCTATCCTACTTAAAATTCATCAGATGAAGTTACGAAATATCCTACTATCATAGGACTTAATGCTGATATAGCTGTAGCAAAAATTATGACTATCCACTGCGCTAATGTTGGGGTAGGAATAGATGCAGCAGCGACAGCAGCAATACCAAAACTTCCCCTTGTCAATAATTGAATATTTCCTATTAGGGAAGTCCAGAAATCAAATAAAATAGCTGGCCACCACATCCAACATAAAATTGTACGCATTCCCAGATCCATAGCATATTCTTTGCCATTAATTGTTATAGTAAAATTATTTGTCTTCTTTTGAACCTCTGGTTTCCAAATATTCGTAGTTAGTACACTTAAGCCCGCAATAAAAAAGGCAAGAACTATTGCAACTCCCATAGTCCCTGAATTTTCACCACCTAAAATACTTACTATACCTTTGTAAGTCGTCACCACATCCCAAACAGCGGGAACGCAAAATACAATAATTGCAAAAGTTCTGATCATCACTAACTCCTCTAACGAAATAAAGTTAAGGCTAATATTAGACCCACGACCACAGTGAGAATAGCAATTGCTACATGAAGGTTCTTACCATAGACTTTAGATCCACCAGATAAGTTTTCAGAATTCTCAGATGCAGGCGATTGTGACTGATTGGAAGTTTCATCTTCTATCGCTGAATTTTGTGACCGTTTAATAGAAACATTTGGCCACGATCTACGTTTCAGCATTATAGTAGAAAAATTACTGAAGATACTACCCAGAATAGTAAACAAATTTTTATTTTTGGCAACATTGTTCGACAAATCTTTGTGATTTGTTGAAGACTTGAAGCATAGGTCGATTATATCTTTTAGTAATTCTTTCCAAATCTTTAAATACTTACGCCTATCTTCAAGAAAATAACCTTGTTTTGAAGCTTGAGTCTCTAGGATTTTTATTTTGTCGATAATTTTTAAATGTATGGTGCTGGCTTTTTGTGTAAAAGTGGAATCTTTGTTATTGAAATCACTAAAGAGTATTAGATTGCTATGGAGGAGTAATACTGCATTATAAAACGCTGTTAACGTACATTCATTTATTACTTTCTTTTTAAATTCTCTATCTATATATTTTACTTCATGAAGTATTGAAATTAAATGATTATTTTCGTTCCAACCGATTATTGATCCGACGACATCTAAGGCGGATTCAAGAGCCTCTTCAAAGGTAGTGGTTCGATCGATATTAATGCATTCATTATTTTGTTCACCAGTCATTGTGTGTTTTATCTCCTAGCTGATTTCCGTTAGGGGAATAACTTCAGTACAGCAATTGATTTTACCCAGCATCTCTAGTACCCCGCCCGGTGTTTCCAAGCGGGATGCTCATAAATCTGCTATTTACTGACTTGGGAAAATTTTGCCACCCTCCTACCACCAGCTACCTCCATCGCCGCCGCCAGAGTCAGAACCGCCGCCAGAGTCACTACCTCCATCGCCGCCGTCAGAGTCAGAACCACCGCCATAGTCACTGCCATAATCACTACTGGAGTCAGAACCACCGCCATAGTCACTGCTATAATCACTACTGGAGTCATACTCGCTACTGGAGTTATAGGAGTTATAGCTAGTAGTGGAGTCATAGTCGGTACTGGTATTAACCCTACAATCTTCAGTAGATCCAGACCATCCGAAAAATGACCATCCACCAGATGATTCCTCTACAGATGACGCAGGCGTGTAGTATCCAGAATCAGATTCATCATCATCATTCCCGCCACCGCCAAATAAGCCAAAAATAGAACCATTATCGTCATTGTCGTTTTCGGGTCTTTCTATCTCCTTTATGTTATTGTAGGCTTTCCAATTGTCGTCTGCTCTGCAATTCAATTCTGACGTTTCACCCGATTCCCGCTCACATGGTTGCTCTGGAGGGTACTGATTGAGAGCATTGTCAACTAAACCCAGTCCACCAGTAACAGCAACTACAATCTCTGTAATAACTGCTGTACAGTCATTAAAAAAATCACTTATTTCATCCATAAATGTCGCTTTGCTTGAGCTTTTATCTAATATAGTGCCTATGGCTCAGGTTGAACAGCGATTAAAAGGGATCAAAAGCGATCAAAAGTGATAATATATTTCTGCCAGTGCTAAGATAGAGAAAAATATTTTTCAGGAGAATTGACCCATGACTGCTGATGAAGCTCTAGCGCTTGTGGAAACAGTTCTAGATGGCAAACGGTTGAACGACGTGCAAGAGCTAATTTTCAGACAATGTTGGGAAGGACGACAGTCTTATAAAGAAATTGCTCAAATCAACAGTTATAATGATGAATATATCAAGTATATTGCTGGAAAATTATGGAAGTTACTATCAAAAGCTTTTGACGATAAGGTTAAAAGAAATAACCTAAAGTCAGTAGTAAATGGATACTTGCGGCGACATCAAGTGAACTCACAGCGAAATCAGTTAATGGGAATAAATCTGAGTGGAGCAGACTTAAGTGGCTCAATATTATGCTTTGCAAACTTAAACGGAGCCAATTCATTTCCAGCTAATTTAGACAATGCAATCAATCCTGATAATAAGACAGAATCAGATTTAGGCGATGAGAAAATACCGGATGAAAAGGGAAATAACCAAGAAATTGAGTCTAACACAGAAGAACTAATTTATCACTGGAATGATTTGTGTTTTCGCTGCGAAGAAGAAGTGAAAATTGCCGAAGCACTCGATCGCGCGAACATCTTTTTCTTCCCCAACTCCAAAGCCCGCCTCACAACACCGGAAGGCAGGCAAAGCCAAGAACCCGATTTCCTCATATTTCACCAAGGCAAATTGGGTATTCTTGAGATATGGCATCCCGACACACCAAAAGATGAAACGCGCGATCGCGACTTTGCCTCTGCTGGCATCTGCACTATCTACTATTGTGAAGCCCACAGGTGCAGTCAAGAAGCCGATCGCGTTGTGCAGGAATTTTTAGAGATTTTGAGTCACGCATAGGGCGAATGGTTTTTTCGTAAGGGCGATCGCACTCCCCAAAAAAGTCGAGTTAACCTTACAATACTCTAATCAACAATTCACACCCCCCTTTCACAACGCAACTTCCTTGGCCTACGACAACACCTGCAAATATCTAGCCGAAAAATTCCCCGCCGCCTTCGTCCACTGGCTACTACCAATTGATGAACCCACCGCTGTTCAGGTACTCAAAACCGAACTAATTCAAGAACCCATCCGAGCCGATTCTCTCGTTTTCCTGCAAACGGATAACCAAATCCTACATCTAGAATTTGAAACCCGACCCTACTCCGACCCGCCGATCGCCTTCAGGATGCTAGACTACTACGTCAGGCTCAAACGGCAATACTCCTGTGACATCAATCAAGTAGTAATTTTTTTGCAGCAAACAGCCTCAGAACAAGTTTTTGTATCCGAGTACACAGACGCGAACACCCGACACGGCTACCGAGTTATCCGCCTGTGGGAACAAGACCCCGCTTTACTGCTGTCCGTCCCCGGCTTACTCCCATTCGCGACACTATCCCAAACCGACTCGCCGCGAACTTTGTTAGAGCAAATCGCTACTCAGATTGCTACAATAGAAGAACCGAATCAACAAGCGGATTTACTCGCTTGTACCCAAGTGCTCGCAGGTTTGAGATTTGAAAAAAACTTAATCAGACAACTATTTAGGAAAGAAACTATGCGCGGTTCTGTGATTTACCAAGAAATTCGCGAAGATGGCCTCCTTGAAGGAAGACAACTAGGCCTCCTTGAAGGAAGGAAAGATGAGGCGCTGTCGTTGCTCACTCGCCTGTTGACTCGACGCATCGGTCCGATCGCACCTGAAATCCAAGAACAAATTCAGACCTTATCCGTAGAAGAATTAGAGGATTTAGGAGAGGCGCTGCTGGATTTTTCAGAAGCCTCTGATTTAAACAATTGGTTGAATGAACATCAGCCTTAATTTCTCAAACATAGTCTGCTCTGTTCAAAACTTCACCAGATATATACTTTAAGGAAACTTAAGCCATGACCGTTGATGAAGCAATCGCGATCGCAGAAACAGTCCTTGATGGCGAAGGCTTAAACGACGTGCAAGAGCTCATCTTCAGACAATGCTGGGAAGGCCGATGTTCCTATGAGGAAATTTCTCAACTCTCTCAATATAATGACGAATACATCAAAGCGCTAGCTGCTAAACTCTGGAAAAAACTCTCAGAGGCTTTTGATGAAAAAGTAAAAAAAAATAATTTACGCTCTGTTTTTAAGCGATACTTGCGACGACATCAAGTGACATTACATCGAACTCAAGTAATTGGAGTTAATCTTAGCGGTGCTAACTTAAGCGGAGCCAGAATATCATTCGCCAACTTAAGTGAATCTGATTCATCAACAGATTTACAGGGTGCAACTATATCTGATTATAATACAGTATCAGATGGAATTATTAAGCCTGAAAACGCGCATAACCAGGGAATTTTCTCAAGCATAAAAGAACGGATTTATCACTGGAATGATTTGCGTTTTCGCTGCGAAGAACAAGTAAAAATAGCCGAAGCGCTCGATCGCACAAACACCCTCTTTTTCCCCAACTCCAAAGCCCGCCTCACCACACCCTCCGGCCGACAAAACCAAGAACCAGATTTCCTCATCTTCCACCAAGGCAAATGGGGTATTCTGGAAATATCGCATCCCGACACAGAAAAGGATGAAACGCGCGATCGCCTATTTGCATCTCACGGTATCAGCATCATCCACTACTGCGACGCTAACAGATGCCGGGAAGAACCCGATCGCATTGTCGAAGAGTTTTTAGAGATTCTCAGTCAGGGATAGGGCGAGTGGTTTTTTCATAAGGGCGATCGTATAGGGCCCAGAAACCGGGTTTTTTAGGAAAATACTTCATTGTCACCGACAGATTAGGTAAAAACCCGGTTTCTTTGTCGGAGTGCGTCAGTCTATAAGGGCGATCGGACTCCGTAACCAAGTAGATTTAACCTTGACAAATTACTTGATTTGTGATATGCACGAGTGGTGGAAATTTTTAAGGGCGATCGGGATCTACTTCTGCAAAACGGGCGATCGCGATCGAGCCTAACTCATTCCCCAGCAGCCTCAGCCGACGCAGCGAATCTATCCGCTACAGCTTTGCCAATTAGCGCCACCTGACTCAGAGGCAAAAACTGAATTTTTTTGAGAATATCGTTAATTTCTGGTGGTTGCGAGACTGGATTGCCATCCAAAAAGCTGAGAAACTGTTCCAGGGTATAGCCGGTTCTGGCTGCAATCTTAGCCAAGTTTTCAGTATCGGGAACCGTATCGCCCCTTTCCCACAATTGCACGGCAGTCGCAGAAACCCCCAAAAGCTTGCCAAACCCTCGCTGACTCATTGTTCCCCGGGCCGTTTTGATGATTTCACTAAGTTTTTCTCTGTTTTGGATGTTCACAACTTAAAAGGTACTCGATCGTATCTACCAGTCTACTTAGGAATAGAAATTAAATAACTTAAGCAAATTTGTGGGATGGGCGGGACGCCCATCCCACAACAATCATTAAAGCCTAAGTTATTAAATTTTCATTCCTTACCAACTGATACATCAACTATATTTTCCAGACGACTCAGCAGCCGCCGCGAGTCTATCCATCACCGCCCTACCAACCACGGCTAGCTCACTAATTGGTATACACTGAATTTTCTTGAGCAGATCGTTAGTATCTACGGGTTCACGCATGGGCTTGCCTTCCAGATGAGCGAGCAACTCTTCCATCGTAAACCCTGCCCTCACGGCAATCTGAGCCAAATTTTCTGTATCTGGGATGCTCTGACCTTTTTCCCACAACTGAACCGCAGTCGCAGAGACGCCCAGAAGCTTGCCGAATGCCCGCTGACTCATGGAACCGCGAGCTAGTTTGACAATTTCGATCAACTTTTTCTTAGCTTCTGCGTTCACAGTATCAGTCACCAGATAAACACAACTCCCAGTTTACGGCCCAATTGACTTGGACTCCAGCCCTAATTCCCAGAAACCTCAGCAGCAGCAGCCAACCGCTCCACACCGGCTCGAACAATCACTGCTAAGTCACTCAGTGGCATACATTGGATTTTTTTAAGGAGCTCGTTGGTATTGACAGGTTCCGGCATTGGTTTACCTTCGAGATGAGCCATCAACTCTTCCATTGTAAAGCCCGCTTTTGCCGCAATCTGAGTCAAATTTTTCGTATCCGGGAGTACCTGGCCCTTTTCCCAATACTGAACCGCAGACCCAGAAACTCCCAATAGCCTACCAAAAGCGCTAAAACTCAGGTCGCCACGGGCTAGCTTCACAACTTCGCTCAGTTTCTTCCTAGCTTCTGTGTCCACAGTATTAGTCACCAGATCAACACAACTCCTAGTTTACTTATCTACCAAAAAATCTGTCTTTCTTGCTTGACAGCAAAAAGTTTACCAGTTAGAGTGTAAATACTTTTGAAATCATAATTCTATTTGTAGCCAATCAGGGGCAGTAAAAATGACTCGCAAGACACGCAATACACGTCAAAGCCTTACAGCCTCCGGTTGGCTAAAACCCCAGCGCTGGCAAATTTCCAAAACGGAAGCCGCCGAAGCCCTGAAAATGCCCGTCAACCGCATAGTCAAAGTCTACCCCAAACAACATCAGGTAATAGTCGTTTATCTGAACAAAAAAGGACAAAAATGCAGCTCCTTTTTCAGCTACAGACTATTTGCCAGATGGGAAAAAGAGACGATCGCAGCGATCGCCAGTTGTAGAAACCAGCAAACCCTCGCGCCTCTAGAAATCATTGTACAATACGACATCGAACATTTCAAATATCCAGTCCAGAGCGCCGACGCAATTTGGGAAGCCCTACTCAACAATATCTCCCGCGTCACCAGGGAGCTGAGGCTGAGCAAACAATGCGCCTAGCCCCCCACGCACGATTTATCAATTAGTAGAAGCAGCCAACTCAGCCAAACGTTCCTGCTGATCCTGAGAAATGCAAGTCTGAATAATCCCCTCAATATCTCCCTCCAAAACAGTATTGAGCGAGAAATTCTCCCCCAAACGGTGGTCAGTAGCCCGATTGTCCTTATAGTTGTAAGTGCGGATTTTCTCCGATCGCGAACCAGTACCAACCTGAGCCAAACGCCGCGACTTCACCTCATCCTGCTGCTCCCGCAACTTCATCTCATAGAGCTTAGCCCGCAAAATCTGCATCGCCCGCTCCTTATTCTGCAACTGACTGCGCTCCTCAGTACAGAAAATCCGAATCCCCGTCGGCTTGTGAAACAAATCCGCAGCAGTTTCCACCTTGTTCACATTTTGACCGCCAGCGCCGCCCGATCGAGCCGTACTCATCTCAATATCCTTCGGATCGATGTGAATCTCCACCTCATCCACCTCCGGCATCACCGCCACCGTCGCCGTCGAAGTATGCACCCGGCCGCCAGCCTCAGTCACCGGTACGCGCTGCACCCGGTGTACTCCAGCCTCAAACTTCAGTTTGCTGTAAACGCTGTCGCCCGTAACTTCCAGAATTACCTCTTTAAAGCCGCCCATTTCTGCCAGTGACTCGCTCACCAATTTTACCTGCCAGCCTTGAGTTTGAGCGTAACGGGTATAGAGCCGCAGCAAATCACCCGCCCAAATACTAGCCTCATCTCCGCCAGTACCCGCGCGAATTTCCAGCATAATATTCTTGTCATCGTTCGGATCGCGGGGGAGCAGCAAAACCTTCAAACGGCTTTCCAAATTCTCCAGCTTAGATTCAAGTTCCTCAACTTCCAAGGAAGCCATTTCTTGCAATTCTCGATCGCCCGCAGCCTCTTTCAACACCTGTTTGGCACCCGCCAAATCATCCTGAGTGGTTTTCCACAGCTCGAAAGTATCCACCACTTCTTCTAAGGACGATCGAGCTTTCGCTACCCGCTGAAACTCATAATTATCCCTAGCGACATCCGGGTCAGCCATGCGGCGAGTCAACTCATTAAAAGTTTGCTCTACCGACTTCAATTTATCCAGCAAATAAGATTCAGCCATGTCAAATGTCCTCCGTCAATCGATTTTAGATTTTAGATTTTAGATTTTAGATTTTAGATATTGAAGAGAAGTTGGGATAGAATCGCGATCTTTCCTCAGTTACGGGCCGTAGTAACTCTTCAGTCTAAGCTCTCCAATCCGAGGGCGGATAGATTTTAGATTTTAGATTTTTGAATTGAAGAGAAGTTGGGATAGAATCGCGATCTTTCCTCAACTACCAGCCGTAGCAATCTCAAATCTCAAATCCAAAATCCGAGAGCAGTCAGTTACCAGTAGAAAAAACTACTTCCAACCGACTGCGGACAAATGACAATCCGGCTACTTCTTCTTTTTGCCTTTAGCAGCAGCCTTAGCAGCATCAGCCTTGGGGTCTTCCATTTTCAGAGGCCCAGACATAGCATCTGCCTTCGGCATTTCTACTTCCGTCATGCCGTATTTCCGCATAAACCGTTCGACACGACCTTCAGTATCAATAATCTTCTGAGTGCCGGTATAAAAAGGATGATTTCCCGACCAGACATCAACTTGAAGCTTTGGTCTAGTGGAACCAACAGTCATCACAAGTTCCCCGTTGCAATAAACCTGAGCTTCCGGATACCACTCAGGGTGAATGCCTTCTTTCGCCATTTTTTTTACTCTCTAATTTTTGACTTTACAACCATTTTAGCTGTCCTAGGACTTGCGTACCAACAACAGCGGCAATTTTCCGCGATCGTTGGCTGTGAAAGCGCGAATCGGGAATCAGAAATATACCTTGAAAAAAAGAAGGATGGAATCAGGAAAATTTTTCCTTCTTCCCTCTTCCTTCTTTGTTCCATCCGTTACATCCGTTACATCCGTTACAAAATCCGCTGCCGAACTTCCCTCTTCCTTCAGAAGCTGGATTACCGTTTCGAGTATTGAGGAGCCTTGCGAGCTTTCCGCAAACCGTACTTTTTACGTTCTTTAGCCCGCGGGTCGCGAGTCAAATAGCCCTCAATCTTCAGAGGTTTCCGGTTGTCCGGGTCTAACTGACAAAGTGCTCTAGCGACACCCAAACGAATCGAGTCAGCTTGACCTGTCAGGCCGCCGCCTTCGACTTTCACCAAAATGTCGTACTCATTTTCTAGACCCAAAGTTTCCAAAGGAGCCTTAGCGAGTGCCAAATAAGTAGGGTTGAATTGCAGGTACAAATCCCCATCTTTACCGTTGACAGTCAGTACGCCTGTGCCGGGAACCAAGCGCACCCGCGCCACCGAACACTTGCGGCGGCCGGTACCCCAGTACACAGCGCGGCCGGTATCTGTTGCTTGCATTACTCATTTCCTCCCGGAATCGTGTGAACAATTAATTCTTCTGGTTGTTGAGCTGCGTGTGGATGGTTGGGGCCAGCGTACACCTTCAGCTTAGTAAACAGTTGTCTGCCCAGAGAAGTGTGAGGCAGCATTCCGCGGATAGCTTCTTCGACAATTCTTTCGGGCAAACGTGCTTGCAATTTTGCAAAAGTTTCTGTTTTCATACCGCCCGGTCTGCCAGAGTGGCGGCGGTAGATTTTCTGGGTGCGTTTTTTGCCAGTAACAGCGATTTTGTCAGCATTGATGACAATTACGAAGTCGCCGGTATCCATTGAAGGAGTGTAAGTGGGTTTGTGTTTGCCCCGGAGGTACATGGCAACTTCAGTTGCCAGACGGCCCAGCCGCTGGTCGGCGGCATCGACCACGTACCACTTGTGCTCTAGGGAGTCTTTAGTAGGGACGTAAGTTTTGTTCATTGTTAGTTGTTAGTTCTCTGTTAATTATTGTTAGTTTTTAGTCGTTAGTTTTTAGTCGTTAGTTGTTTTTAATTGTTACTTGTCCTTAGTTTTTTATTAGTAGTTGCCTAATGACTAATGACTAATGACTGACGACTAATGACTGACGACTAATGACTGATGACTAATTTTGGCTGAGTGTCGTACCAGACATCTGGGGGAAAGGGAAAGTCTGAATAGCCAACCCGCAGCAGGCACAAACCTTGAGCGGGAGCGGCGTATTTTACCATTTCTCGGCGTTCGTTGACCCAGATATCTGTGAAATTGTCGATCGCCCTTTCCCCCTGACCCACCTGCACCAGCAACCCCACCAGCAGCCGCATCATCCCGTACAGAAACCCGCTCGCCTGAACCTCAATATATATAAGAGGCCCAGAACGGTGACACTCTGCCGCTTGCACGTCCACCCAGGAATGGGGGCGGGCAGACCCCGCGCGGTGGAAAGCAGCCAAGTGATGCCGCCCGATTAGCGGTGTCAAAGCTGCCTGAATCAAAGATTCGTCCACAGGTGCGTGATAGCAGTGCCAAGCATAAGGACGCACAAACAGATTAGGAATCGGGTCTGTATAAAGGGTGTAGCGATAGCGCCGCCAACTGGCTGAGAAACGAGCGTGCCAGGTAGGTTCCACCTTTGCCGAAGCTCGAATTAAAATATCTTTTGCCAGTCGAGAGTTGAGAACGCTTGCCCAGCGGTGAGCCGGAATTGGGCCACCAGCATCAAAATGGGCTACTTGAGCAGCGGCGTGAACTCCCGCATCCGTTCTCCCGGCGGCGTGCAGCGTTACCGGGCGTTGGAGCACAGTCGATATTGCTGTTTCAATTTCTTCTTGTACTGTACGCTGGTTCGGCTGTCGCTGCCAACCGTGAAAGTTAGTGCCGAGGTATTGGATTACCAGAGCAACGCGCTGTGTCGATCGGGCATTTTCGATTGGGGATTTTGGATTGTCAGTCATAAATCACAAATCTCCAACCCAAAATAGAATTAAACCAGTTCAACGATCGCCATTTCGGAATTGTCTCCTTGGCGGGGGACAGTTCGCACTACGCGGGTGTAGCCCCCCTTGCGCGAGCCGTACCGTTCTTGGGCGGCTTCAAACAAGGCGTGTACTAACTGTTTGTCGTAGATAAAGCCCATAGCTTGCCGGCGAGCGGCCAAGGAGCCATCTTTTGCCAGGGTAATCATTCTGTCAGCTTCTGGGCGCAGCGCTTTGGCGCGGGCGAGAGTGGTAGTGATTTTACCGTGGCGGATTAATTCGGTGGTCAGCGAGCGCAACATGGCGCGGCGCTGGTCAGCCGGTTTGTTTAGTTGGGGGACGCGACAGCGGTGACGCATGGCAGTTAGTAATTGGTAATTGGTAATTGGGCGCGGGGATAGACAGTCTGCGAGCTCGGGCGGTGAATTCTTCTTGGTTCTGAAGCACTCGCGCACTGAAAATGCAGATTTTTTTTACTCGTTACCCGTTGATTAACTTTTAGCTGATTTTTCCTGTGGCAAGGTAATGCCCAAGCGTTTTTGTAAAGCTTCAATCACTTCTTCTGCGGACTTCTGCCCGAAGTTCTTAATCTCGAGCAAGTCTTCTTGGCTATATTCCAATAAGTCTGCAACTGAGTTGATCTGAGCCCGCTTGAGACAGTTGTAGGCCCGGACTGACAACTGCAATTCTTCGATCGGAATTTGGCTCGTAGGATCGGCCTCACCTGGATACTCGGGTTTGAGAGAATCGTGGGTGATGTCTTTGAGAGGTGCAAATAAATCTACCAGGATGTGGGCAGATTGACTCAGAGCTTCTTGAGGAGTCACGCTGCCATCTGTCCAGATTTCCATAACCAGCCGGTCTTTCTCAGCACTGCCACCGAGCCGAGCATCTTCCACGCTGTAGTTGACTCTGCGAATCGGCATAAAGATGGCGTCAATTTGGAGAAAATCCAAAGCCGACCCATCATCGCGACTGCGGTCTACTGCTCGATATCCGATGCCTTTTTCAATTCTGAATTCCATTTCCAGAACAGAACCCGGTGAGAGAGTCGCAATGTACTGCGATTTATCGATCAATTCCACCTCAGAGGGCAAATCGAATCGATCGGCAGTAACTGTGACCGGCCCCTCAATCCGCAACCTACCGATTTGCGGCTGCTGGGAATGAGTTTTGAGAACGACCTCTTTCATGTTCAGGAGAATTTCCAGAACGTCCTCACGTACCCCTTCGATCGTGGCAAACTCGTGATTGACTCCCGCGATGCGGACTGAAGTTACTGCCGTTCCTTCCAAATTTGACAGCAGAACTCGCCGAAGCGCATTCCCGACAGTTGTTCCCTGACCGCGATCGAGCGGTTCCAGAACAAATTTTCCGTACTGACTGCGGTCTTTGTCAGTGTTAGACTCTATACATTCAATTTGAAACTGCGCCACGGAGTGACCTCCCTTTTCCACTTTGGATTTTTGATTTTGGATTTTAGATTGCAGAGCATACCCCTGAACGGATTTCGGATTTTGGATGGACGGGGCAACAGTTAGAACCATTATTTTTTGACTTTAAGCAGTTAGCCAATATCCAAAATCTAAAATCTAAAATCTCAAATCGTTTTAGACTCTACGCCGCTTGGGAGGGCGACAGCCGTTGTGAGGAATTGGGGTAACATCTCTAATCAGGGTAATTTCTAGTCCCGCCCCTTGCAGCGCGCGAATAGCAGTTTCTCGACCTGCTCCGGGCCCGCTCACCATTACTTCTATTTGGCGCATTCCCTGGTCGTTGGCTCTGCGGGCTGCACTTTCTGCGGCTGTTTGAGCTGCAAAGGGAGTACCCTTCTTAGCTCCTTTAAAACCGCTGGAACCTGCTGATGCCCAGGATATTACTTCGCCATTGAGGTCGGTAATAGTCACGATCGTATTGTTAAAGGTAGACTGGATGTAGCCTACCCCATTCGGTACATTACGTTTCTGCTTTTTGGCACCAGATTTCTTGCCTGTCTGTTGTCGTGGCGGCATATTAGTCTCTTTATCGTTTTCATTGAATTGCTCTCCCCAAAGGCGGGGAAACAGTCGGCAGGAACATAAATTTCCTGCAAACTGCTGTTATTTCTTGGACGGTGCTTTTTTCTTGCCCGCCACTGTGCGGCGGACGCCGCGACGGGTTCTGGCGTTGGTACGGGTTCGTTGACCCCGCACCGGCAGACCCAAACGGTGACGCCGACCGCGATAAGTCCCGATATCCATCAGGCGCTTGATGTTCATTGACTCCCAGCGCCGGAGGTCTCCTTCGATTTGGTAGGTGCTTTCTACATGAGCCCGCAGAGCAGTCACGTCGGCTTCTGATAAATCCTTGACGCGAGTGTCAGGATTTACGCCTGTTGCAGCGATAATTTTTTGGGCCCGAGACAGGCCTATTCCGTAAATGTATGTCAGACCTATTTCGACGCGCTTATCGCGTGGAAGGTCTACACCGGCAATCCGTGCCACACTTTTGTCTCCCTAGTTTTCCTGTTTGGCTACAATATTGAATTAGGCAGCACCTGCGTGCATTGCCCAGCCCAATCTTCCTGTTTTCTAACCTTGGCGCTGTTTGTGTTTCGGGTTAGTGCATATCACCATCACTCGACCGCGACGGCGGATGACGCGACATTTCTCACAAATTTTTTTGACAGATGCTCGAACTTTCATCTTTCTTCCTGCCTGGAGAACCCCGCTCTACCGGAGAGCAGGCACGCTGGCCCGTAGAGCGGTGGGAGGAGAGGCTGGGCAAGGTGTAGGCCTCTCCTCGATTAAATTGTATAAAGTGCGGGTTGTTTTATGAAGGAGCTCGCTTGCACCCACTCCCATTGCTGGGTAAAGTTCGCGTGCGCCAGAATGTTGGCGATCGATACTTAAACGGCGTAGCAATGACTTAACCCGGTACGCCGCTGGGTTGTTGACGCCCTTCTAGGCAACACTACAAACGTAGCATTATAGCATAAATTTGAAGCTTTTTACCAAATTCTCTCTAATTAAACTTAGAATTAGTTTTTAGAAAGTTTTATCTAAGCCTATTTTTTCCGAAGGCGATAAGTAATCCTGCCTTTGGTCAAGTCGTAGGGAGTTAATTCAACTTTGACGCGATCGCCAGGCAGAATTTTGATGTAGTTGCGGCGGATCTTGCCGGAAATGTGAGCTAGCACGTTAAACCCATTATCTAGGTCAACGCGAAACATCGCATTCGGAAGTGATTCCGTCACTGTCCCTTCCATTTCAATTAAATCTTGCTTAGACAATTTGGTATTTACCTCAACTCTACATTTGATTAACTAGGAGTGTCCCAGCCTTTGCTTCAAAACCTATTTACCAAGTAAGGAGCGGCCGATTTGAGATTCGAGATTTTAGATTTTAGATTTACTCCACAGATGCATCAAAGGAGCACGAACTTCGGTCTAAAATTTGGGATCTCGACGATTGTCGGTGGCTTGTATCCGTTTTGGGCGGGTTGAAGGCGAACTGGGCAATAATTCGGGTAACTCGATCGACTGCTGGACTCAATTAACCCCTTGCTTCAGCTTTACGTGAGTAAAGTTGTGGCAAGTAGAATCGAGTTCAATCCGGTTTCTAGCAACCCTCACAAAACCTGATAGCACAAAAAGCTCCTAGTTAACACATCTTAGCAAAAGCTGGTGAGTAACAAGCTGTATTGCGAGGGTTCAAGAGTCGCCAGAGAGCGCTTGTTGCAGTTCTGCGGTGACTACTTCCATGTCGCGATCGCCATCAACCGCAACTAACTGTTCGCGAGCGCTATAAAACTCAATCAAAGGCTCAGTTTGCTCGCGATAAACTTGCAACCGGCGCCGGATCGTCTCCTCATTGTCATCCTGGCGGCCCCGCGACAGCAGGCGAGTCACCAAAACATTGTCAGGTACATCCAAATTGACAGCTCTGATAGCGCAGTCCTTACCAGACTGACTTCCCTCAGTACCAACCTCACACAGCAGTTTGTCAAAAAACGCTGCCTGTGCCACAGTACGGGGAAAGCCGTCGAGAATCCAGCCTGCACGAGCATCTGGTTCATTCATGCGTTCTTGGACGATATCCATCAATAACTCGTCGGGAACCAACTCACCAGCATCCATATAGGCTTTCGCCTTTTGACCTAAGGCTGTTTTCGCCACCACGCAGGCGCGGAGGATGTCACCCGTAGAAATGTGGGGTATTTTCCAGAGAGCGGCTAAAAGCTGAGCCTGAGTTCCCTTTCCCGCCCCTGGAGGCCCCATAAAAATCAATTGCATTGCGATTACTTCACCATTCCTTCATATCGCTGGGAGATGACGTAAGTTTGAATTTGCTTGGCAGTTTCGATCGCCACACCTACTAGAATGAGTAGGGAAGTTGCACCAAAACCTCTAAAAGTTTGGACGCCGATCGCACTTTCTACAGCCGTGGGTACAATCGCCACCAGACCGAGAAAAATCGCTCCCAAGAAAGTCAAACGGTTCAAAACCTTCTCCACATAATCGCTGGTTTTCTGACCCGGACGAATCCCAGGAATGCTGGCGCCCATTTTCTTCAAGTTCTGAGACATATCTACGGGGTTGACAATCAACGAAGCGTAGAAATAGCTGAAGAACAGAATCAAAGTCAGATAAAACAGCGCGTAAGCCCAAGGCGCAGGGCCGTTCGGACTCAACACATTAGCAACTTGAACCAAAAACGGCTGATTGAGAGACTGAGCGAGGAAAGAAGGCACAATCAACACCGAAGATGCAAAAATAATCGGCATCACTCCGCCTTGATTTAAGCGCAGCGGTAGATAGCTGCGGCTTTCCCGATAAACTTTGCGGCCGACTTGGCGGCGGGCCGAAATAATCGGAATCCGGCGAGTACCTTCCTGAACAAAAACAATCCCGACAATCGTCACCAAAAAGACCAGCAGCAGAACCACGACGCGACCTACAACTTGCGTGTCGCCACTTTGAGCCAATTCAAAAGTTTGTCCCAAAGAGCGCGGTAAAACCGACACAATGTTAATAAAAATCAACAGCGATGCTCCGTTCCCAATACCTCGCTCTGTCACCACTTCCGATATCCACATGACAAACATCGAGCCTGCTGTTAGAGCCAAAGCTGTTTGTGGGATGAAAAAAGGTCCCGGAGATTGGGCAAAAGGACTGACCCAAATCGCAATGCCAATGCTTTGCAGAATAGCCCAGCCCAGGGAAACGTAGCGAGTAATTTGAGAAATCTTGCGCCGCCCTGCTTCGCCGTCATTTTTCTGCATATCTTCTAAACTTGGCAAAGCCGCAGTTAGAAGTTGCACAATAATTGAAGCATTAATGTAGGGCAAAATCCCCAGCGCGAAAATCCCCAAAGCTGAGAGACCGCCTCCTGAAAACAAGTCCAAAAAGCCAATTAAAGGGCTATTTTGGACGTTTTGGGCAAAGGCGGCGCGATCGATCCCGGGGACTGGCAAGTGGACGCCCAGGCGCACTAAAATCAATAAGCCAATGGTGACGAGGATGCGGCCTCGCAAACCAGCAGCTTGAGCCATCTGCATGAACGTCTCTTGTGCAGTTGGCGCTTTTTCTTTACTAACGTCCATAGTTACGATTTGGGATTTTAGATTTGGGATTTTCGACTAAATCATTTTCTGATAGCAAGAAGAGAGGATTTGAGATTTGGACAAACTCTCAAACCTCAAATCTTCACGCAACTAATTCGCAACTTCCGCCAGCGGCTTCAATTTTGGTGCGAGCACCTGCGGTAAAAGCCTTGGCGCGCACTTGCAGAGCCACATTCAGTTCGCCATCTCCTAAGATTTTCAGCGGCCCATTGTCACTATTGACAATTTTTGCTTCCATCAAAGAGGAGAGAGTAACTTCTGTGTTTGCTGGCAGCGATGCTAATTTACTTACATTAATGGTAGTGTACTCTTTCCGGTTCACTAGAGGGAAGCTTTTCAGCTTGGGCAGGCGGCGGTAAAGGGGATTTTGACCGCCTTCAAAACCGGGTCTAGTGCCGCTACCGGCTCTAGATTTTTGACCGCGCATCCCTTTGCCGGAGCTCGCGCCTTGACCGGCAGAAATACCTCTGCCCAAGCGTCGGGGGCGCTTTTGGGAGCCTGCTTTGGGTCGGGCGTCTTGCAATCTCATAGTTTTAGTAATTGGTAATTGGTAATTGGTATGCAAGAGAGGGGGCGCGCAGTAGTTTTGAGTGCGTGAGTTTTGAGTTGCGGATTTTTTGATACTCAACGCAGGCACTTAACACTCAAAACTTACGGTTTCCCATTCTCTATGCCCTAACCGTAGAGGTTTTCTACTGGAATTCCGCGCTCTTGAGCCACTTCGGACAAGGTGCGGAGGGTGGAGAGGGCGTTGACTGCTGCTCGGGCGTTGTTCAAAGGATTTCCGGAACCTAGCTGTTTGGCTAAGATGTTGCGGACTCCTGCTAGTTCGAGAACAGTTCGCACTGCTCCCCCTGCAATTACCCCGGTTCCCGGAGCGGCCGGACGCATCATGACTTTGGCTCCGCCACCGTCACCGTTGATGGGGTGAGGGATGGAGTTTGATTTGGTGAGGGGAACTTCAATTAGGTGCTTTTTGCCGTCAGCGACGCCTTTTTTAACGGCACCGATTACGTCGCTAGCTTTGCCGACTCCCACTCCAACTTGACCGCGTTCGTTGCCGATAATGACTATGGCGCGGAAGCTGAGTTTTTTACCGCCTTTAACTACTTTGGTAACGCGACGAATCTGAACAACCCGTTCTTGCCATTCGGATTCTTTTTCGCGCCCTTTGTTGTTATTGCTTTTTTTCTTGTTGCGCTGTTCTTTTTGTTGTTCTGCCATAGTTTTGTCCTTAGGGAATTGAGGATTATTAACTCGTAGTCGGCGATCGGGAATTAACAATTAGGAATTCAGAATTTTGTTCTGGGTTTTTTCTTCCTTCTGTCATAGATAGCTAAAAATTGCTTCCTTCTATCCGTTACATCCGTTACATCCGTTACACAATCCGTTGCCGAACTTCCTTCTTCCTAAAAGTCTAACCCGGCTTCGCGAGCTGCATCTGCGAGGGCTTTGACGCGACCGTGGTAGAGGTTGCCTCCGCGATCGAATACGACTTTAGCTATGCCAGCGCTGGAACAGCGTTTGGCAATCAACTGACCGACTTGGACGCTAGCTGCACAGTTGCCGCCTGAAGTCAGAGTTGACTTCAATTCTGGATCGAGGGTTGACGCAGCAGCCAAAGTGTGCTGTGCCGTGTCGTCGATTACTTGAGCGTAGATGTGCTGAGACGATCGAAATACCGCTAATCTGGGACGTTCGGCAGTGCCGAATACCTTGCGCCGGACGCGGCGGTGTCTGCGGTGGACTGATTCTTTGCGAGTAAGCTTCATTGTTACTTCTTACCTGTTTTGCCTGTTTTACCAGCTTTGCGCCGGACGACTTCGCCGCTGTAGCGAATGCCTTTGCCCTTGTAAACTTCGGGCGGACGCACCGCGCGGATGCGGGCTGCTGTGTTGCCTACGAGTTCTTTGTCAATGCCGGAGACAATGACGTTGGTGTTGCCTTCAACTGCCATGGTGATGCCTTCTGGAGGGGGCATTTCAACTGGCTTGCTGTAACCGACGTTTAAAATCAGGTTCCGTCCTTGAACCTGTGCCCGATAACCTGTGCCGATAATTTCCAGACGCCGCTGAAAACCTTGCGATACACCTTCGACCATGTTGGCGACTAGGGTGCGACAGAGGCCGTGCAGTTGTCTGGCGACGCGAGATTCGTCTCGGCGGGTAACGAGTAAAGTCTCGCCTTCGAGTCCCATGAGGATTTCGGCGGGGATTACTCGGGAAAGTTCACCTTTAGGGCCTTTGACGGCTACATTTTGACCGTCTAGGGTGATGGTTACTTTACTGGGGATGCTAATCGGACGCTTGCCAATTCGCGACATAGTTTTTGTCTTTTGTTTTTAGTTATTAGTCTTTGATTGTTAGTTTTTAGTTATTAGTCTTTAGCGATCGATTTTTGAGTTTGTCACCCATGACCAGTGACTAATTATCCGTAATAAACGGGTACAAGTCGCCGACTCTGCTGAGTGGATACTCGCCAAATTTTAGACCCTGGTTCAATCTCTCAGATTCATCTGTTGAGTCAATCTAAAATCTAAAATCTAAAATCTAAAATCGACTGACTAATGACTAATGACTAATGACTACCAAACATAACAAAGCACTTCACCGCCCAAACCTTGGCGCCGGGCTTCTCGATCGGTCATAATGCCGCTGGAGGTGGAGATAATGGCAATGCCAATTCCGCCTAATACTCGGGGCAGTTCTTTGCGGTTCGAGTAAACGCGCAGTCCTGGTTTGCTGACTCGCTTAAGTGCCGTGATAATGGGCTTGCGAGTTTTACCTTTGTACTTTAGAGAAAGCACTAAATGTCTCTTGATGCCTTCTGGTTCTGCTTCTTCAAATTCGCCGATGAAGCCTTCATTCTTTAGAACTTGGGCGATGCTGCGGGTCATTTTTGTAGCTGGAATTTGCGTTGTTTGGTGGCGCGCCATGCAAGAATTGCGAATGCGCGTCAACATATCTGCTATGGTATCGTTAGCTGCCATCTTTTGCTTCTTACTCTAGTGCTTAGTTGTCCCGGAACGGCATTCCCATTTCTTTAAGCAAAGCGCGTCCTTCTTCGTCGGTGTTTGCTGTGGTGATAATTGAAATGTCCATGCCTCGAATTTGATCGATGCGGTCATATTCTATTTCTGGAAAGATTAGCTGTTCTCTCAGACCCAAGCTGTAGTTGCCGCGCCCGTCAAAGCTTTTGGGGCTGATGCCGCGGAAGTCGCGGATGCGGGGGAGTGCGAGGTTGATCAGCCGATCGAGAAAATCGTACATCCGATCGCCCCGCAGCGTCACCATCACGCCGACTGGTACTCCTTTGCGGATTTTGAAGCCTGCGATCGCTTTTTTCGCCCGAGTCACCACCGGTTTTTGTCCGGTGATGATGGCAATTTCATTCAGCGACGAATCCAGTGCCTTAGCATTTTGAGAAGCTTCTCCCAAACCGCGGTTCACGGTGACTTTGACGAGTTTTGGAACCTGATGGATATTAGTATATTTAAACTGATCCATCAGTTGGGGAACGATTTTTCCTTGATAAAGAACTTTGAGTTTGTCCGGCATAGTTTTTGTGTTTCGTTAACTGTCCCTGGGCTTGGTCAGGGAATTGTTCTTTGTCAGTTGTCAGTTGTCCGTTGACAATTGTCCGTTGTCCGTTGTCCGTTGTCCGTTGTCAGTTAATGACTAATGACTAATGACTAATGACTAATTATCGAGGATTTCTCCGGTTTTTTTGAGTTGTCGCAGTTTGCGGCCGTCCTCACTAAATGTATAGCAGACGCGGCTGGCGACTTTCTCTTTTTCGGAATAGTGCATCACATTTGAGCTGTGAATAGGAGCCTCAAAGGTGACGATTTTTCCCGATTCCCCTTCTTGTTGGGGCTTGACGTGCTTGGTTCGGATATTTACGCCTTTAACAATTACTTTGCTGACTTTGGGATATGTCTTTAAGATTTGTCCGACTTTTCCTTTCTCTTTGCCAGTAATTATTTGAACAGTATCGCCTGCTTTGACGTGCATTCTGTGGCGCTGCGGTTCGCTAGTTGCTTTACCCTTTTTTCCGTACATTTTAAAGTACCTCCGGGGCTAGGGAAACGATTTTAGTAAAGTTTTTGTCGCGGAGTTCGCGGGCGACTGGGCCGAAAACGCGAGTGCCTTTGGGGTTGCCTTCGGGATTGATAATCACGGCGGCGTTGTCGTCAAAACGAATGCTCATGCCGCTGTCGCGACGCAATGCTTTGCGGGTTCTGACAATGACGGCTCTGACGACATCGGATTTTTTGACTGCCATATTGGGAATGGCGTCTTTGACGACGGCAATGATGACATCGCCGACTCCGCCGTAACGGCGGTTGCCGCCTCCCAATACGCGGATGCACATGAGCTTGCGGGCTCCGCTATTGTCGGCGACATTGAGGTATGTCTGGGGTTGAATCATGGTGATTGTTGACTGTTGACTGTTAACTGTTGAGTGTTAACTGTTGACTGCTAAGGGAATTGTTAATCTTTGAGCGATCGGGCGATCCTCTTCGAGGGCTACGCTAAGGCGATTAGCTGTTAGCCGTTTTTTGTCCCAAAAATCTCAGCAACCGTCCAGCGTTTGGTTTTGCTCAGGGGGCGAGTTTCAGTGATGCGGACGCGATCGCCCGATTTGCACTTATTTTCTTCGTCGTGAGCTTTGTAGCGCTTGGTACGGACTACGATTTTGCCGTATTTGGTGTGGGAGGAGCGGTTTTCGATCGCTACCACGACGGTTTTATCCATTTTGTCGCTGACTACTACGCCAACTCGTTCTTTAACTGCCATACCTACCTATTGTTGTTGTGCAATTGAGTTTTTTTGAACTGCTGTGCGAACCTCGGCTCGGCTGCTGCTAACTACTCGCTGACTGCGGTGGGAGCAGACTTGAGAGCTGCTTCAGCAGCGATTTGGCGTTCGCGTTCAACTGTCATTAATTGAGCCAGCCGGTGTTTGGCGTGCTTGAACAGGTGAGGCTTTTCCATGCGGCCTGTAGCTTGCTGAAGCCGCAAGTCCATTAGTTGGCGCTTGACGGCTAAAATTTGCTCTGCTACTGCTGCATCGCTTAATTCTCTAGCTTCTTTAATCTTGGTCAAAGACATAATTGTGTGCTTTATCGTTAGCGGTCTAGTGAAGACAGAATTCTTTCTGATGCTGAAGACCGAAGGAAAGAAAAGTTGTACGTGCCAGATTTTAAATTGCTGTAGCCGTTTAAATTTCTGACGAATGCAGACCTAATTCTACCTTCGATCGCCACTATGACGGGCTTTCTTCGCGGGTGATGAACTTGGTTTTAATTGGTAATTTGAAAGATGCCAAACGCATTGCTTCGCGGGCCACTTCTTCGCTGACACCACCAATTTCAAACATGATCCGACCTGGTTTGACCACGGCTACCCAAAACTCCGGTGCGCCTTTACCAGAACCCATCCGGGTTTCTGCTGCGCGCTGGGTGACTGGTTTGTCGGGAAAAATGCGAATCCAGATTTTGCCGCCCCGGCGGATATAGCGGGTCATGGCGCGCCGTCCGGCTTCTATTTGGCGGGAAGTGATCCAGGCTGGTTCGACTGCTTGGAGTGCAAATTCGCCAAAGCTAACTGAGCTGCCGCGGGTGGAAATACCGCTCATTCGCCCGCGCTGTTGTTTGCGGAATTTTGTTCTTTTAGGGCTTAACATGACTTTGGGAGTTGGGAGTTGGGTAATTGGTAATTGCTAATTGCTAATTGCTAATTGCTAATTTGTTTGAGCTGACAATTAACAAGTGACAACTAACAGTTAACAATTAGCTAGCCTTCGTTCGATCGATCTTCAAAGTTCTGACGGCGGCGCTTTTGTTTAGTGCGGGGCACTGCTGCATTTGGTGCGGCTTCTTGTTCCTGTCCGGGAATAATTTCGCCTTTGAAAACCCAAACTTTAATCCCGAGAATACCGTAGATGGTTTGAGCGGTGCAGTACGAGTAGTCGATGTCGGCCCGCAGCGTGTGCAAGGGGACTCGGCCTTCGCGCGTCCATTCGGTACGGGCAATTTCTGCACCGTTGAGGCGTCCGCTGACTTGAATTTTGATGCCTTGAATGCCGACTTTTTGAGCGCGGGTAATTGCTTGGCGGACTACTCGGCGGAAGGATACGCGCCGTTCTAGTTGCTGGGCGATGTATTCTGCGATCAGTGTGGCATCGGCGTCTACGCGCTGAACTTCAACGACGTTGATGCGAATTTGGCGGTTGTTGCCGAGTTCTTTCTGCAAACCCACGCGCAAGGTTTCGATACCTGCTCCGCCGCGGCCTACGACTACGCCCGGTCTGGCGGTGAATACTTCTAGGTCGATTTGATCGGCTTTGCGCTCAATTTTGACCGAGGAGATACCTGCATTGCTGAGGGTTTTGCGGACGTACTTGCGAATTTTGAAGTCTTCTTGCAAGAGTTCTGGATAGTTTTTCGGGTCAGCAAACCAGCGAGAGCGGTGCTCTTGGGTAATGCCGAGACGAAAACCAATTGGATGTATTTTTTGGCCCATAATATTTGATGAGTTAATTGGTAATAGGGAAGGAAGAAGGAAGAAGGAAGAGGGAAGAAGTAAAAAACAACTATCTGCCACTCCGTGATTTCCGTGCTTTGAAGAAAAGTAATTGGTAATTACCTATTTTTTTCTACTTTAAGCTGTTTGTTACCTATTACGTTTTTCCGTTGTTTAGTTTTCTAAGAGCGGAGCAACTATTACCGTAATGTGGCAAGTTGGCTTGCGGATTTGGTAGGCGCGACCTTGAGCGCGGGGTCTAAAGCGTTTGAGGACTGGGCCTTGGTCTGCGTAAGCTTGAGAGACTACGAGCTTGGTTTTGTCCAATCCTGCGTTGTGTTCGGCGTTGGCTACTGCCGATCGCAAAACTTTGACAATTGGTTCGCAGGCGCGGTAGGGCATGAATTCGAGTAAAATCAGCGCTTCTTGGTAGCTTTTGCCGCGAATTTGGTCGAGGACTCGGCGCACTTTGAAGGGCGATGTCCGGATGTAACGGGCGATCGCCTTAATTTCGGATGTGGTATCTATAGCCATTTCGATTTTGGTACACTTGGTAATTGGTAATTGGGAAAAAGGTAAATGGTAATTGGTAAAAAGTTTTTCCTATTACCATTTACCTGTCACCTAATTAGGCTATCTTTTTGCCTTTTTATCACCACTTTTCGCGTGACCTCTAAAGGTGCGAGTGGGGGAGAATTCTCCGAGTTTGTGACCTACCATTTGGTCTGTCAGGTAGACTGGTACGTGTTGCTTGCCGTTGTGAACTGCGATCGTGTGACCTACCATTTGAGGCAGGATCGTGGAAGAGCGCGACCAAGTTTTAATTACTTGTTTTTGGCCTGCGGCGTTGAGTTTTTCGATTTTTGTCATCAGGTTGTCTGCGACAAACGGGCCTTTTTTTAGCGATCGAGACATAATTTTGGGAATTGGGAATTGGGCATCGGGAATTGGGCATTGGGCAGAGAGGGCATTGGTAATTTGTTATTTCCAATAACCCATTACCAATTACTACCCATTAGCTACTAAATTAACTCTGTCTGCCGCCCTTGCCGCGCTTGGAAGATTTGCGGCGGCGCCGGACGATTAAAGAGTCGCTGCGCTTGTTTTTGCGTCGAGTTTTGGCACCCAATGCTGGTTTGCCCCAAGGAGTGACAGGCCCCGGACGCCCGATGGGCGCTCTGCCTTCGCCACCGCCGTGCGGGTGGTCTACCGGGTTCATGACGCTACCGCGAACTGTCGGTCTGCGGCCTTTCCAGCGGGTGCGGCCTGCTTTACCGAGGCTGATGTTTCTGGCGTCTGTATTGCCAACTTGACCGATCGTAGCGTAGCAGTCGCCGCGGACTTTGCGCTGTTCGCCGGATGGCAGTTTGAGGGTGACGTAGCTACCTTCTTTTGCCATTAGCTGAGCGCTGGAGCCTGCGGAACGGACGATTTGTCCGCCTTTTCCTGGTACTAGCTCGACGTTGTGGACGCTGGTACCGAGGGGAATGTTCTTCAGGGGTAGGGCGTTGCCAATTTCGATCGGCGCGTCTGGGCCTGAGACAATTACTGTACCGACGTTTAAGTTGAGCGGGTGCAGGATGTACCGTTTTTCGCCGTCTTTGTAGAACAAAAGGGCGATGCGGGCGTTGCGGTTGGGGTCATATTCGATCGCCTTGACGGTAGCAGGAATGCTGTGTTTGTCGCGGCGGAAGTCGATGTCTCTATAAAGCCGTTTGTGACCGCCTCCCCGGTGGCGGCAGGTGATGACGCCTCGGTTGTTGCGGCCTTGTTTGGTGTGCTTGTTGCCGGTTAGAGACTTTTCCGGCTCTGATTTGGTAATCTCAGCGAAGTCCGAGACGGTATGTTCCCGGGTGCTGGAGGTATAAGGTCGGTAAGAACGGATGCCCATAATCGATCGATTTTAGATTTTAGATTTTGGATTTTGGATTTGACGTTGATCGATTTTAGATTTTAGGTTTAAGATTGGAAATCTTTGGTTAACTTGCGATTTTTCTAGTTCTAGAATTTGCGACTGTTAACCGCAATCTAAAATCTAAAATCTAAAATCCAAAATCGTCTAGACTTCTGGGAAGAGGAGTTTGCGGATTGAGTCTCCGTCTAGCAGAGTTACTGTTGCTCGCTTGTAGCAAGGTTTAAAGCCGACGAACTTACCAACTCGGCGCTTTTTGCGCGGCGGGTTTTGGGTGTTGACGCCAATGACTTTGACCTTAAAGAGTTCTTCGATTGCAGCTTTGATTTGAGGCTTTGTCGCTTTTGGTGCTACGTCAAATGTGAATTGATTTAATTCCATCATTCGGGTAGCTTTCTCGGTGAGAATCGGACGCTGGATCAAATCTGCGTAGTCGCGGGGGTCGATTTTACTCACCGTAAATCTCCTGAATTTTTGCTATGGCTGTAGAGGTGACGATTATTTTGTCAGCCGCGAGAACGTCGTAAACATTCAGAGAAGTTGCCAAGATGACGTTGACTAATTCGATGTTGCGTCCTGACAGGTAAACGTTGAGTTGCGGTTCTGGCAAGATTAACAGAACTTTTTTATTGGATTCGATACCCCAACGGGCGATCGCACTTAGCAATTCTTTGCTTTTCGGTCTCGGAAATTGCTCTGCAAATTCTTCAACCACAATGATGTCATCGGTGCGACTTTGGAATGCTGTCCGCAAAGCAAGACGGCGTTCCTTTTTGTTCATTTTGACTTCAAAGTCTCTCGGTTTCGGCCCGAAGATGACACCGCCGCCCCGCCACAGCGGAGAACGGATCGAACCTGCTCTGGCTCGGCCGGTGCCTTTTTGACGCCAAGGTTTGCGGCCGCCGCCTCTAACTTCCGATCGAGTTTTGGTGCAAGCATTCCCTTGACGGGCGTTGACCATTTGCCGTCTCAAGGCTCTGTGAACGATGTGAGACGCATTTTCTTCTTTGGCTACGCGAAGCTCTAAAGTTGTTTCTCCAACTTCTTCGCCTTGCCAATTTCGCACTACGCAGTTAACCATATCTTTTGTCCTTTGTCTGTTGTTAGTTGTCTGTTATTAGTTGTTATTTGTTATTTGTTATTAGTTATTTGTTAGTTCCTACTAATAACCAATAACTAATGACTACCGCCCAACTTTTTTCTCAGGCACAACATTGACTAAGGCGCCAGCTTTGCCGGGAACTGCTCCCTTGATCAGCAACAAATTCTGCTCTGCATCCACCCGGACAATTGTGAGTTTGCGGACGGTAACTTGAACGTTGCCCATGCGTCCTGCCATTCTTTTACCGGGATAGACGCGGCCGGGAGTTGTTCCAGGCCCGATCGATCCAGGTTCGCGGTGATTCTTAGAACCGTGAGACATGGGGCCTCGTTTGAAGTTGTGGCGCTTTTGAAAGCCTGCAAAACCTTTACCGATGCTGGTACCGATGACATCTACGATTTGTCCCGGTGTAAAAGAATCTGCTTTTACTTGTTGGCCTAATTCAAAGGAACTGGTATCTTCCAAGCGGTATTCGTGCAAGTGGCGCAATGGATTCGCCCCCGACTTGGCAAGGTGTCCCAATTCTGGCTTGTTGAGAGCCTTTGGTTTTACTTCTTCGTATCCAATCTGAATGGCAGTGTAGCCATCAGTTTGTTTAGTTTTGATTTGAGTTACTGTACAAGGCCCTGCTTGTATGACGGTGACGGGAATTGCTCTCCCTTCGGCGTCAAATACTTGAGTCATGCCTAGTTTAGTGCCAAGAATGCCTACAGACACGGATTTTTTTCCTTTTATTTACGCAAGAGGTTTCGGATTGCGAAGTTTACGTCAATCCGCTTGCTCTTGTGCAGAAACATCTATTTCAGTGTTCCTGCAATTAACTGTTATCAACCAACAGCTTTCCTCGGTGTTTAAAATTTGAGTTTTAAATTTGGGAGCGAGCTTGTGGAAGTCTTGCAAGGGTTGAGATTCTAGGTTTTTTACCTGTTCGATCTCCGAGTTTGATTTCGGTCTTGCTTATTTGGGCTAGGACTTGAATAGCAAGCTACTCAGTATCCTTGACAGCGCCAGTTAATAATAGTACATGAAGTGTTTGCTATTTGTCAAGGCCTATTTGATAACTTTTAGCCTCAGCTTTAGGATTTATAATACTTTAAGCTCGCAACGGGCGATCGACCAAATTTAAAACAGCAGGCTAGACAAATTTATGGGACTGATTACAACTGGTGCGGATATGATTCGGGATTTGGAAAAGTCGGGGTCGCTAGCCCTGTACGTTCCTTTAGAGGGAGGTTTTGAGGGCCGTTACCTGCGGCGCTTGAGGGCTGCGGGCTACGGTGCGTACACGATTACCGCGCGCGGCTTGGGCGATTTGGCGATGTATTTGACGGGAGTTCACGGGGTGCGGCCGCCGCATTTGGGCAAGAAAACTACTGGCAATGAAGGGGCTGTGGGTTACACCTACTACGTCCCGCCAATGTTGCAAACTCAATTAGATAATTTGCCACCGAAATCTAAAGGACTGGTGCTTTGGATTATTGAAGGGCAGGTTTTGTCGAGTCAGGAAGTTGAGTATTTGACTGTTTTGCCGACGCTAGAGCCGCGAGTTAAAATAGCAGTAGAGATGGGGGGCGATCGAGCTTTTAGCTGGAAGCCGCTTAAAAATGCTTTAGTTGCAGCTTAAATTCGGGTATTTGCGATCGCAAATCAACTAAAAAAACGCAGCGAGCAAAATCAAGCTCAAACGCTTCTGCTCGCTGGTTTTGCTCTTTTTTGGAAAAACTTCTTAATTAACAGGAAAAATCTTATGCTTCAGAATCGCGATTATACAATCATCATTGACAAAAGCGGCAGTATGTACACCAAAGACCAGATGGGCGGAAAAAGTCGGTGGGCGCTGATGCAAGAATCGACGATCGCACTGGCGAATAAATGCGAAGAACTCGACCCAGACGGCATCACAGTTTACGTGTTTTCCGGTCGCTTCAAACGCTACGAGAATGTAACATCAGCTAAAGTCGTGCAAATTTTCCAAGAAAACGAACCTTCGGGGACTACAAATTTAGCGGCAGTTCTGCTAGACTCTCTCAACAGTTATTTTCAGCGCAAAGCATCCGGTAAGACCAAGCTAAACGGGGAAACCATATTAGTGGTGACGGACGGTGAACCGGACGATCGCAAAGAAGTGATGAAAACGATTATAGAGGCATCGCGGAAGCTCGATCGAGATGAAGAGCTGGCGATTTCTTTCATTCAAGTAGGGAATGCCCCGGAAGCGACTAAGTTTCTCAAGATATTGGACGACGAACTGCAAAGCGCCGGAGCTAAATTCGATATCGTTGATACAGTGACGATGGATGATATTGAAGGCATGACTCTGACGGAAGTATTGCTGAATGCAATCACAGATTGATGAGGCTGCGCCTTGTTCGCGGGATTATATTTGTGCCTGGTTGCTGGGCAGCATTTTTTAAGGGGGTTTTAAGTCATGGAATCGATCGATCGCCTGTTAGCTGAACTTAGGGCAGAATATCAAGCATCTCAAAAAAAGCGGGAAGTTCCAAGTGGGCCGCCAGTGGAAGCACAACCGCCTTCCCAGCCAGCAGCAGTGCCGTCAAATCAAACATTTAAAACAGCAGATATAAAGTATCCTAGTAATCTTGACAAAGATTTAGCTGAAATTAAGGCTGAATACGCACAAAATAAAGCTCGGGAAGTGGCCCCGCAGGAACCGCTTCAACCTCTGCACGAAGCAGAAAATAAACCTCAGGAAGTGACTGCACTGGCACCGAAACCCCCAGAAAAAATTGTGCCCTCAGAGTTAGACGTACAAACGCACAGGCAAAAAGTCAGGCAAGCTCAGGTTTGGCTGAAAAATTTAGATAAAAATTCCGATGAGAGATATTGGTTCGATCAGTTTGCTTTTAAGTATTCTTCGAGGATAGATGCGGCGATCGACTATTTACAAGTTGTGAATGAGTTTGATTGATCTGGTTCGTAGTGAGGACTTTAGTCCTGATTTTTGCGGACTAAAGTCCTCACTACGAACCAAATAATTGAAAAGGTTCGTAGTGAGGACTTTAGTCCTTCTTGAATGCGAGTCCTTCTTGAATGCGGAAGGGAGTCCTGACTACGAACCGTCCTGACTACGAACCAAATAATTGAAAAGGTTCGTAGTGAGGACTTTAGTCCTTCTTGAATGCGGAAGGGAGTCCTGACTACGAACCAAATGGTCGATCGCCTTTTGGTACAGATGTAGGATTCAGCAGAAATGAAGCAGCTTTATTTGCTGTAATTTCAGATAGCTTAATTTGTTTGAACTCAACAATACCATCGGCAATAAAAGAATCTCTCAAAGCCGCTTTTTCTCCGCTGTTAAAAACAGTTTCGTAAAATACTTCGCGAATGCCGGCGGAAATAATTAATTTCAAACAATAAATGCAGGGTTCTAAAGTCACGTAAATGCTAGATCCTGCGGTAGATATCCCGTGTTTGGCAGCAGTGGCGATCGCATTTGCTTCAGCGTGAACCGCCCTTGAGGGCAAAGTTTTGCTAGCGTCGCAACTGCTCAAACCCGGATAGCAGAAGCCTTGAGCCGTGCAGTGTACCGATCCTGAGGGAGAACCGTTGTAACCCGTAGCTAAAACTTGCCTGTTTTTAGCGATTACCGCGCCGACGGGAAAAGCCAGACAAGTCGATCGAGTCGCAGCCAACTTTGCCAACATTAAGAAGTATTCGTCCCATGTTGGTCTTTCTTCTTCTAGATTCATCTTCTGTCCTGAATGTATTGGTTGCTGGTTTTCAGACACTCGGCAGCCTTCTGCAATTCTATTCCCAAATAACCAATATGCTCGGGTTGGATAGCCGGGGAAGCCGCACAAATTTCTCGCACTAACTTGAGAGGGTTTTTTCCAGAATAACAGGTGACAGCTTCGCCGCTGCCGGGGGTGGTTTGCGTGACAACGATTCGATTGTCGGCTACTTCAACTAAAAAATTGCCCGCTGCATCGAAAAAGTCTCGATCTTGGCAGATTTTAGCATATTGGGTTTGAATTAGTCGATCGGCATTTTCAAAAGTATCATCATACAAATGAGCCGATTGCGACAGCGTTATCAGCGGGCCCATTGTTAAATTGTAATCGGAACGCCTCGCAATTTCGTCGCGAAGGTGCTGCTGCAAAGCCCGCAAACCCATGGCATTCGCCGGCCAAGCCGCAAACATATCATTGCTGCGGAGAGTTGCAGTTAGCGATATTTCTTCATCAACAACTCGCACCCAAATGTGATTTAAACAAGGACTGCCACTGTGTTGGTGGTCGGAGGAACCGTCGGGTCTTCTGTTGATATTTCCCCCTGCATCCCACAAACTAATTACAGCACTTGCCGCGTCAATTTCTTTAATTAGTTTGGCAATAACTTCTTCAATTTGGTCGCCTCCGAACCACGACCGCATCCGCTGGGCGTAGGTATATTTTATCCCTTCGTTATATGGGGAATCTTCCAGCATTTGGGGTTTGTACTGTTCGATAAAATCTCGGTCTATTGGTAAGTAATTCGGTTCGGGAAAATAGAACTCGGGCGGTTCATCGGTAATCACTGCCATCAAGTCGATTAATTCTTGCCACTGTCCGTCATAACCTGTCGGCCGCAGTGTGCCGGTGGTCTTGATGCGGTGGATGATTTTTACCCAAGTTTCGGCGATCGTTTTGCCTTCGATTCTGTGTCCGTATTTCTGGCCGGGGAGTACAGTTGGGACGATTTCGACGATCGGAAAAGTTGCGGGTTCTCCCCAAGGTTCAACTGATTGTTTTTGGGAAAACTCCTTGACCAAATTCACTGTTTCTGCTATATTTTTAGATTCTTTCCATTCGATTGAATGACGCAATAGTTCTAAGGCTTCGGCTGCTATTTCAATATCGATGTAGCCAAATATTGCAGATTTAATCAGCCAGCAATCTCTGCCTGTATCGCTTTTTCCTGCTTCAAAGCCGTTGCGAAAAAAGTCGAGCAAGCACTCTGCTGCACCGGAGTTGCGGTCTTCTTTGGTGGCGTTGAGAATTACTAAAAAGCGGACCTGGGGATTGCAGAGCAAGTTTCTAATTAAGAAGTTGATGCCGCGAGTAGGAGAGTACAGTTGTCCGATGACAGCAAATTCGTTGGTTTGTAAGTTTTTGACTATCGCACTTTTGACCGTCCAGCCGCTGACAACCGCTGTTTGCCCGGTGCCGCAAATTAATTGATTCGGTTTGTATCGGGGTTTGTACTCAAATTTATTTGCGAGAGTTATTGCTGTCATAGTTTACGGTTACTTGCGCCGCATACTACTATATCAATACTGCGGACTGTTTGAATGGGGAATAAATTCCCTCGAAATGGTCTGTGGGAGTTGAGTGCGATCGCCCGCCACCAAACAACATATAGTTGCAACTGACGCGAAACCCCGCTCAACAGCTAGGTGAGCGTTATACTTAGTTGATCCAGATAGAAGATGTAGAATCCACCGTGACCGACGAAAGCCTTTACCTCAAAATATTTCTAGATCCGATAAAACTATGCAGACGATACAAGCCTAAATTTGGACTGGGCAATAAAGAACAAGGGCTAGATTTGGCAAGATTTTTATTACTCTACGGAGAAGACCCGTTTTACTCGTGGATCGGTCTTGACTCGGATTTGATGTATGCTGCCCATAAAGCCGCTGGTGGGATGACCTCGGTGTACAGACAGATTGGCAAAGGCTGCGAGAATCTATTCAGACAGATAATTATCGATCGCACAGAATACGAAGCTCCAGAATACGCCCTGTGGTCTTATATTACAAAAACCAAAAACGATACAAATAAAACCTTGTCCTTGGATGCGAGACTAGAAGTTGCCAAAATTCAGAATCTTGAAGTTAAAGCAAAAGTCCTTCAGTGGATAGCAGACTATAGCAATTTTCTCAGTGTGCCGGCACCGGCGAAAGGCGCAGTTTTTGAAGTTCGGCAGGGATATAAAAGTAAAGATAGCAAGAGACAAAATGCTGACATAGATAATATTGCTGTGGCTTGGGCCTACGGCTATCTAACTGTTTTTGCGATTTTTTCCTCTCAGATTGATGCTGATTTATTACTACGCTATCGAAACAGTCGTGGGGGAATAATCATTGGTACGACATCTGGCAGTAGTAAAATTTCGCTGTTTGCTTTTTGCAAGGAAGTTTTAGGCTATGATTTGGCCGACTTCTTTCGCCGAAATTCTGAGACGATCAAAAGCGAAGTTTACAGCACATTAGAAATTCTACTACGGGCAGAGTAATGATATCTACTATTCAACAAAGATCTGACTATACATTCAAAGCTAATCGGAGTCTTGGGCGGCACGGGTGGCTGCGACTGACTCCCGCCTATGGAGTTAAGCTTGTGGAAAAGCTTTTGGCTAATGTTGACAGAGAGGCGATCGTTATTGACCCTTTTTCTGGTACAGCTACCACAGCACTTGTTGCTGCGGAACTAGGACACCAAGCATTCTCATTTGACATTAATCCGTTTCTGATTTGGCTGGGAAATGCTAAGTGCCGGAACTACTCCGAACACTGCTTAATAGATATTCGCAAGCAAGTAAAACAAGTGCTAAAAGAGTACAAAATTTTGATAGGAGGCGACAACTGGACACCAAAAATATTTCATATTGAACGGTGGTGGTCTAGTGATACTATCAAGATTTTATCAGCTTTGCGAACTGCTTTAGTTAACCAGTTTGGAGAACCTGAAGATAATGATGACTATAATCTCGTTTGGATTGCATTTTGCCGCTTAATCATTGAAAGTTCCTCAGCAGCATTTAATCATATCTCTATGTCGTTCAAGGAGACAGTAGACGAGCATGATTGTGAATATATTGACGAACTATTTTTAAGTATTGTTGAGTTGATTTTGATGTCGGCTCAACAAAATATCTGCGGTAGTGTACAAGTAGTGAAAGTAGATGCTCGTCACATCACAGAATTAGACGGCATCAAGATCGATAAAGCGATCACCTCACCACCCTATCCGAATCGAATCAGCTACATTCGTGAACTTCGTCCATATATGTATTGGACAAAGTTTCTGAATGAGGCAAAAGAGGCGGGTGAACTAGATTGGCTAGCGATTGGTGGAACTTGGGGGATTGCAACGAGTCGCCTGAATTCTTGGCAGCTAGAAGACGAAACGCTACCCGATGAGATTTTGGCAACGGTAAATACTATCAAAATATCCGATGGAAAAAATGCGTCTATTTTGGCAGTTTATGTATTGAAATACTTTTATGATATGCACTTGCATTTGAGTTCACTCCGATCTATTTTGAAAGATGGATGTGAGTTGCATTACATTGTTGGAAATTCAACTTTTTTTGGTAATATGGTAGATACGGCAGCATTGCTTTCGGAATCTATGCGGGTTCTGGGTTACTCAAAAATTAGTTATGAAATCGTGAGAAAAAGAAACTGTAATAAATCCCTGTATGAATATTGTATTTCTGCTACTTGGTGAGCAGCCTAATATTTTCGGAATTACATTTCCCCTCAAGCCAACAATTCACTCACGGCAATGCTAAAACCTGCAAGTACAGTTTGGGTGTTAACAACTTCATTCGGATTAAACAAACGCCAGCCTTGACCTGCATTCACAAATACTAATCTTGCTTCAGGAAAAAGCAGCCAGACTTCCTGACAGCCAGACTCCAAATATTCCTGAGCTTTTGCAAATAATTCCTCGGCGCTGTCTTCCGGCGAAGCAACTTCGGCGATTAGGGGAAAACTTTGGGAAAATGAGGTAAAATTGCCTGATTGTGGTAGGAGTTCGGGGGTAATGTAGGCGACATCGGGACGGCGGCCCTGTTTAGCTGTTCGGCAAAGTATTTCGGTAAGAACTTCTCCTCCCTGTCCGCTGGAGTCTTTGTAATTTCCCCAGTAACGGGCTAATTTAGATTGAGCTAGACTGTGTTTAAATGTCATGCCTGTTTTCTCCACTAAGTTGCCGTCAACCCACTCCATTCTCTCCGGTGGCTTGGCGAGAAATTCTTCTAAAGATATAACATTTTCTGGTTGTGTTTTTTCAGATTGTTCTGGTGGTTTTTGAGGTGTTTCTGGTAAGATTAAAGTAGCTGTCATGGCGGGTTACTCGCTAAAAAGGTAAGAGAAATATTCTACAGGGGAGGGCGGGTTTATAGTTTTTTTCGGCACGTACAAATACTTTGGGTAAAACCCGCCCCTACAGCATTATCAACTTAGAAATCAAGACTTTTACTCAATAAACGCTCAATTACAATGATACTCTCAAACCGTTTTTCTGATGCCCTCACCTATGCCGCTCAATTGCACGCAACTCAAATCCGCAAGGGTTCCGGTGTTCCGTATATTGCTCATTTGTTGGGTACTGCCAGTATAGCTTTGGAATATGGGGCAAATGAAGATGAGGCGATCGCAGCTTTGCTTCACGATGCGATCGAAGATCGAGGCGGCGCCACCACCCGCGAAGCCATCCGCCAACGCTTTGGCGATACTGTGACAGCGATTGTAGACGGCTGTACCGACAGCGATGCGACGCCCAAACCCCCTTGGCGCGATCGCAAACAAGCTTATATCGATCGCATTCCTCAAGCCTCCCACTCAGTCAGATTGGTCTCGGCTGCTGATAAACTTTATAATGTGCGATCCATCGTGAAAGATTACCGTGAATTAGGCGATCGTGTTTGGGAACGCTTCACAAGTAAAAAAAATGGTACTCTCTGGTATTATAATTCTTTAGTAGAAGCATTCCGTCAAGCTGAATTAACTCCGATCGTTGAAGAATTAGCCCGCACAGTTTTAGAATTAAACAAGCTTTCGGTAGACAAAAAGTAAAAGCTACTAACAAATAACTAATAACCACTAACAAATAACTAATAACAATGGCAAATGTTCGCTTAGAAAACATTACCCGACGCTACCAAAACGTTACCGCGATTGAAAACATCAGTTTCAAAATCCCGGATGGAGAATTTTGGGTATTAGTCGGGCCATCCGGCTGCGGAAAGTCTACAATTATGCGGACAATTGCAGGTTTGGAAACTGCAACTTCTGGTAATCTTTATATTGGAGATAATTTAGTTAATAACATTCCGGCGAGACAGCGCGATGTCGCAATGGTGTTTCAAAATTACGCGCTTTACCCGCACATGACTGTCGCCGAAAATTTGGCTTTTGGATTGCGGATGCGGAATGTTGCTGCTGCAAAAATTAAAGAAAGAGTCGAAATTGTAGCCCGATCGCTCTCGATCGATCACCTCCTGGGCCGCAAGCCGAAACAGCTATCGGGCGGACAGCAGCAGCGGGTAGCACTGGGAAGGGCGATCGCCCGCGAGCCCAAAGTTTTCCTCTTAGACGAACCGCTTTCTAACCTCGACGCCCAACTGCGAGACGACACAAGGGCCGAACTAAAACAACTCCATCAACGGCTGGGAATTACCACAGTTTATGTCACCCACGACCAAGTGGAAGCGATGACTTTAGCTGATAAGATTGTAGTCTTAAATGGGGGGAAAATTCAGCAAATCGGAGACCCGCAAAGCATTTACGCTAAACCTGCTAACCGGATGGTTGCCACATTTTTAGGCAATCCTGCTATGAATATTTTACCTGCAATTTATGCTAGCGAATCTTTTCAGGTCGGAAGTCAATCTTTAGCCTGTCCGCCCTCGATTCAGAAAAGATTGCAGGCGAAAGAAGGACAAGCGTTTGATTTGGGAATTCGTCCAGAAAATATAGAAATGTTTGCGCCACAAACAGCAGAAAATGATGATTTCAAAAGGGATGTTTGGGCTTTAGAAAAAGTCCCTCTCGATGTAGAGGTAAAAGTAGTAGAACCTCTGGGGCGAGAAATTTTAATCCGGGCGAGTTTACCTGGGTTGAGTGCTGAAACTACTGTACAGTTACAAGTACCGGCGGGTGTTCGCTGGCGATCGGGCGATCGGCTGACGGTACAGCTTGACTTCGATCGACTATTTATCTTCGATCCATCCACTGGCGAGGCGCTGTATCCGTAAACTGGATTAAATCTCAAAGGTTAAATAGATATGATTTATCCACTTGCGACCTCAAAAACCCGGTTTCTACGAATATTTCTCGTTTCTCATCGCAATTTTTTCTCAGAAACCGGGTTTCTCGCTCCGGCTTTGTGCGATCGGACTCCGTAACTCTATCTAATACCATTTTTCTCAAATCGTGCAACACTCTTCGACCCCCCCTAGCCCCCCCCTTACAAAGGGGGGGAACAAGAATACTGTGGCATTCTTTTTTAAAATTGGTATAAAATCTAAAATCGATTGCCCCATCCATAGGTGAGATCTCGGTTTTCGTCACAAAACTTTACACTTGACGTTTTTTAATTTACACAGTAATGATAGAATGATTGTATTGCGAAAAAAAATCATCCCCCTAAAGGCGTATTTTCGTGAACGGCGATCGCAATCGATAACTTCGCATCTGCGATCGAAAAGCGGCAATCCCGCGGCATAGGGAGTAACTTCCCAGCAAAAACTCCGAAAAACGTTCTAGCGGCATTTCTTAGATGAATCCCGATAACCTGCCTCAAATGCTGCAAACAGGATTTCACCTAACTTTAGGTGCAACTTCCTTTTTACTTGAGACATTGCAAGATGCTCAGAAGCGAGAAGAAAATCTGGACAAACTCCGACAGCCAGATTTAGGCCCACTCGCGGATGAGTTGGTGGAAAAAGGAGAAATGACCGATCGAGAAGCGCGAAATTTTGTCGATACTATTTTTTCAGGGCCGGACGATCGGGAGAATGCACGCAGCGAGGAATCCGGATCGCATCAGCGATCGGATACAGCAACTGATACTCCTCCCGAGTCGGTTGTACAGCCTGATGTAAAAGAGATTCAAGAATTAACTGCACAGATGGCAGCGCTGAGGGCCGAATTGGAAAATTTGCGCGCCGAAAATTCCCATGATTAAAGAATCAAGCATCTTTAACACAGCCGGAGTTTAGTGGAAAACAACTTATTGAAGAGAACTAAGCTTTAGTCGTTGTCCCAGTTTTCTGTACCGATCAGATCGGCAATGCGATCGCGCAACAAGAAATCGCATTTTTCCAATTCTCCTTCGACACAAGCCCATTCTCGGGGCGGAATGAACTGACACAGAGTGTAAATAGGCTGTTGCCTGCTGAGTACGCCTTCATGGACGAGGTGGCGTGCTTCGTCTTGGATAACATCTAAAGAGTATTGGATTCTGATAGTTGACTGAATCATAATGCGCCCTCAAGGTTTTACTAAAAAAAATTATGGCCCTGTTAATAATATAGTCCAAACTTACGAATATGTAAGTTATTTTTTTTTCTGTATACTGGCATACAATTTGCTGTGATTAATTAAAAAAAAGTTATAGGAGTGATGAGCAATCGCTCGGATCTGTGTGGGGATTTTTGAGACGCGGCAAATTTTTCCGACTCACAGGCGGATGTGCTGCAAAGCTCAATTAAGGGCTTGGCCACCAGAGTTCGATTCCCGGTTTCTGCATATATGCTTCACCGCTGCCAAATTTTTCGCGAGAAACCGGGTTGATGAATTTAAGTCCTGACGCAGCAGCAAAAGAAAGATTCGCGAGGGGGCGAAAACTCAAGGATTGCCCGTTTTGTCAATGCCGAACAGCAACTCTAAACTGAGAGATTGCGCGGCAGGCATCTGCCCGAAACAAAATACATAAGGAATACTCGGAGGCAACTGCGGCAAGAATTGCTCTAAAACGTAGGGACTTCCGTAAATTAACACACCTTGCAGTTCTCCAGTCCTTAATAATTTATTAAACCAATCTTGAGCCGCTTGGGTTAACCCTGCACTACCTCGAAAGCAATTGCCGCGAATGAAAATTTGCAGCAGTGTCGGAGAAAAATGCTCGGCGCTTGAATTATGACTCAAATCGCCTGTCCGATCGTCAATTAGTTGCAATTCGTAACCAAACTGTTCGGGAATGACGATCGCCGGAGTGTGTTTTCCCAAAAACTCGCAACCCAAAACATCATCCACCACAATCAAATTCCGCAAAAGCTGGTTCTCAGGGGACTTTTTCGCCGCTAAAGGTAGCTTCCCGCCAAATTTCAAAGAATCTCGCAAAATATCGGCAGCCGTCGCCCTTGCCTCTGTGGTTGCCAGCAAAATTAAGTCGCTGGAACTGCCCCCCTTGCTCAGAGGGGGTTGAGGTGGATCGAATTTGGGATTTGTCGCTGTTTGCTCGATCGACAAACCCACTTTAATTTTCGCCTTCCAGATTCGCTTGACAGATTCCTTGATTTGTGATAATTCAATTCGCCCTTGATTGACAGCTTCGCAGACAGCCAGAATCGCCCCTTCCGGGTCAAGCGGCATCAGCAAAACATCAGCACCAGCCTCAGCAGCCAAAACAGCAGCTTCGTTAGCGCCGTACTTATTGGCGATCGCGCCCATCACCAAAGCATCAGTCACGATCAAACCATCAAATCCCAACTCTTGTCGCAGCTTCCCGATCAAAATTTTGCGAGAAAGAGTAGCAGGAAACTCGTCATCCCAAGCCGGAATCAGCAAGTGAGCGCTCATCACAGCATCAGCCCCGGCGGCGATCGCGCTTACAAAAGGAGGCAACTCGATCTGGGCCAATCGATCGGGCGAATGCAGCAAAACCGGCAATTCCAAGTGAGAATCAACCGCCGTATCTCCGTGGCCGGGAAAATGCTTAGCCGTAGTCAAAATCGGGTGTTCACCTGCACCGCGAATAAAAGCACTTGCCAATTTGGTGACAATTTCCGGTGTCTCGCCAAAAGCGCGGACGTTAATCACGGGATTGTCGGGATTGTTGTTAACATCGACAACCGGTGCGAGAATCCAATTGAGACCGATCGCCCTAGCTTCGATCGCAGTCACAGCGCCCATTTGTTGGGCATAGCGATCGGCCGCTGCTGGATTGTGCCGCGCAATTTCAGCAATAGCCATCGGCGGCCCGAACCAAGTCGCTCCGGCGAACCGCTGGCCGACACCTTCCTCAATATCAGCAGCCAGCAGCAGCGGAAACTTCGCCCAAGACTGCAATTGGTGCGATCGAACCGCCAATTCCGCAGCACTTCCCCCCACCAAAATCACCCCGCCCACGCCCAAATTTTCCAGATAATAGCGGAGTCTGTCGGCCGTCGGTTCCCAGGCCCGATAGCGAATTTGGTGGTCGAACAAGTAGCCTGAAGCGCGCACCACAAACATTTGGGCTACCAGTTCTGGTAAGGAAAGATTGTCAATCATTCGATTTTAGATTTTAGATTTGCGATTTTAGATTTGGGAATTGGGAATCGGGAAAAAGGGAATTGGGAATTGGGAATCGGGAAATTCTCCCCCGAACCCCGTCGGACTCTCAACATCCATCCGTTACATCCGTTACATCCGTTACCGAATCCGTTGCCGAACTTCCTTCAATCTAGACTTTCATCCTCGGCCAATTCTTCATCCCCATCTAGAATATCCGGTTTGCGATCGGCAGAAAGCTGATTCAGCAACATCAGCATTTTATCGCCCCGTTCCAAAGAACGATCTTCAAGAAATACCACTTCCGGAGTCCGGCGCAGTTGTACCCGGTGGCCTAACTGGTTTCGCACGTAGCTAGTCGCAGATTTCAAACCTTCCATAGTCTCGGCCTTCGCCTCATCAGTACCGTAGATGCTGACAAAAATCTTTGTATGCTGAAGGTCTCCCGAAACAATCACATCGGTAACGCTAACCATACCCGCACCTACACGGTCGTCCTTGATTCCATTCAGCAACATCAGGCTGACTTCCCGTTTAATCATTGAAGCTACACGCTCAATGCGACGACTTGTAGCCATAGCAACTATCCCCTACTTTCATATCAGCCATTTTCTATCAATTCTTAGTTTGACACAAAGCTGTCAGTCGATTTTAGATTTTAGATTTTAGATTTTAGATTTACTTGCACGTATTGAATCTAGGAGGTTGAACTTTGCTCTAAAATCTTAATCTCTCCCCGACTTAAGTTGTGGGTTTGTACCTATTTTTGGGTCGTGTAGAGGGGAATTCTGCCAAAAGTACGCCACAATGAATTTTGGCTAACCTAGCCGTGTCCCGATCGCCAATAAAAACATAAAAACTATGGATAAAGAATTTACCGTGGGTCAAAAAGTCCGAGTTGTGGCGATGCCGCCTTTCGTGAAAACTGCCGAACCGATGCCGGTGCTGCGGCCTGCGAATGTAATTGCGATCGGGGCCCAGGGTGTGGTGATCGATCGGCGTCCCGGCAATTATTGGGGCATTCGCTTTGAAAAAGGTGCTTTTCTCTTAGACAGTCAGTACATTGAATCAGTGGACAGTTGACAGTGGGCAGTTGTCATTGGGAATTGGGAATTGGGAATTGGGAATTGGGAATTGGGCTCCGTGGGCATGGGGCTCCGTGGGCTCCGTGGGCATGGGGCATTGCTCATTGCTAGTAAATAACAAACAACTAATGACCAATGACCAATGACCAATGACTAATGACCAATGACCAATGACCAATGACTAATGACTAATGACCAATGACCAATGACCAATGACCAATGACTAATGTAAACTGTCAACTATTCAAGAAGCTAACTTTGTCTCAAAATCCAAAGAATCAACCGAAAACTCCCCCAAAACTTCCTCTACAATAGGAGAGCCAACAGTACAATTTTGAGGCTTTCCCAAATAATAACCTTGACCGTAATCTACCCCAAGTTCCTTGAGTTTATCCATAACTGCTTGACTTTCCACATACTCGGCAATAGTTTTAATTCCCATGGCGCGGGCAATTTTGGCAATAGCTTCCACCATGACAATATCAATAGGATTCTCGGCAAGATTCTTAATAAAATTGCCATCTATTTTGATATAGTCAACAGGCAAGTTTTTCAGGTAAGCAAAGGAAGACATCCCGCTACCGAAGTCGTCCAAGGCAAACTGGCAGCCGAGTTCCTTGAGTTTCCAAATTAAGCAGGCTGCTTTGCTGAGATTCGCGATCGCCACGGTTTCGGTAATTTCAAAACAAATTATTTCCGGCGGTATTTGATAGATAGAAAACTGCTCTTGAATAAAGTCTATAAATTTTTCTTCGTTAAGGCTGTCCCCAGAAAGGTTGATTGCATAGAGGCTGGGATATTTTGCAAATGAAGATTGTGAATTAGACAAGGAGCAGCAAGCAGGCAAGGTAACTATTTTATCGCTGTCTGCGCCGGGGTTTTGGACTAAGAGATTTGCCGTGAAAATTTGAGATAAATTGCCAAATAAAGTGCGAATTACCCAGCGATCGATCGCGTGCATCAAGTTGTAGCGCTCGGCTGCCGGAATAAATGCCATTGGTGAGACTAACTGACCAGTTTCAAGCTGGAGGCGGAGGAGGATTTCACAGTGGGTGCCGGTGGTGGGAGAGTTGAGGAAAGGTACGATCGGCTGAGAGTACAAGCGAAAGCGATTCTCTTCTAAAGCTTGATTGATTTCGACCGCCCACTGGGTTTCGCCGTGCTGTTTGATTAATTCCCGATCGCCCGCTTGATAAACCTGCACCCGATTGCGGCCTTTATTTTTAGCAGCATAGCAGGCAAGATCTGCCGCGCTCAACACCGCCGAAGTCGATACTGTTTTGGGATTAATTGCCACCAAACCGATACTGACGCCGATCGCAAAAGTTTTGTCCTGCCACGGAAACCGGAATTCCTGAATGCTAGAGAGTAGCAATTTTGCAACATCTAAGCCCTGTTCAGCCGGACAATTGTACAGGAGTACAGCAAACTCATCGCCGCCCAGGCGAGCCAAAATATCGGTTTTGCGGATATTGCTTTTAAGTAGCTGGCTGACTTGGCGCAGCAGTTCGTCGCCTGCAACGTGACCGTTCGTGTCGTTAACTATTTTGAAGCGATCGAGATCCAAGTAAAGCATCACGTGTTCTTGACCGTAACCTTTAGAGCTGTGCAGGGCGTGTTCTAGCTGGTACTCAAATTCGTGACGGTTGACCAATTGCGTCAGGGGGTCGTGAGTTGCCTGCCAGGTGAGTTGTCGCGCTTGAGTTCGCACCTGGGTGACATCTCGAAATACTACAACTGCCCCGACTATTGTGCCGTTGCTGGCGTGGATGGGGGCGACGCAATGGTCGATCGCAAATTCGCGGTTGTGGCGGGCAATCAGCAAGCTGTTGTGTCCTTGGTCAACAATCCGACCTTCGTACAAAGCAATTTGGGCGATATTTTCGATCGGCATCCGAGTATTTTCGTCAACTATTCTCAACACGCTGGCCAGGGGCAAACCTTTAGCTTCCGAGGTTGACCAACCCGTGAGTTTTTCGGCAACTGGATTGAGGGTAGAAATGCAGCCCTCGCTGTCAGTAGCGATTACGGCATCGCCGATCGATTGTAGAGTAACTTGAGCTAGTTCTTTTTCCTTAAAAAAAGCTTGTTCCATGCGCTTGCGATCGCTAATATCCCGCTGCACGGACACCCAGTGAGTGAGGTTTCCCGACTCGTCAGCAACGGGTACGCTGTTGAGTTCCACCCAATAAGTTGAACCGTCTTTGCGGTAGTTTATCAATTCCAAGCGCAGGGGTTCTCGGCGAGAGAAAGCGCGGCGAATTTTGGCAACTTGAGCGCCATCGCTGTCGGGCCCGCGCAGACAACTCGGTGTTTGGCCGATAATTTCTTCGGGCCGATAACCGGTCATTTGGGTAAAAGCTTCGTTGACGTAGATGATGGTGGGATCGGAGATATCGTTGTATCCCGCATCCATAATTACGATCGCGTCGTTAGCGTTAACTACGGCAGATTCTAACAGTTGCAGCCGCACCTCTGCCTGCTTGCGGGTAACGATTTCCTGTTCCAGTCGGCTGTTAGTCAAGCTCAAAGATGCGATCGCTTTTTGCAATTCGCTAGTTTGTTCTTGGACGCTGGCGTGCAAAATATCGATCGCCCCGGACATTTCCATCGGGTCAAGTACGCGCAGCAAAGTGCTTTGAGTAACTATTCCCAGCAGTTCTCCCTGTTCCCCAGTGACTACTAACCTGCGGACTAAACGCTGCTGCATTTCCTGATGAGCCACCCAGAGCGAGTCTTCTGGCTTGAGACTAAATAAGGGGCTACTCATTACAGTTTCGGCGATCGTCTGCGACAAATCTATATCTAAAGCTTGAAAATCGACAATATCCCGTTCTGTGACGATACCTAAAGGAATTGGGAACGACAAATTCATCCATAATTCTGTTGGTGGTGTAATTACCACGCAGCTAACGCGGTGCTGCGCCATCAACTCGGCTAAACTCATAACTGACGAGGTAACAGGCGCTTGAATAACTTGTGCAGTCATTACTTCTTTCACCTGGCGCATTTTTAAGATATTTGCCGGTTGCACCATGCCTTGGCGAATGCTTTCTGGCGTAATTACTCCTAAAAGTTGACCGTCACTGTCTAATATTGGCAAATGGTGAATTCGTTGTTGCCCCAACAGAATTAAGGCGCTAAAAATGTCTCTATCTTCACCTTTCGTCAGAGTTGCTGCCGGCTGCTGCATAACTTCTGCGATCGTAACATTTTTTAAGTTTTTGCCCGATGCAATCAAATCGACGAGATCCCTCTCGGTGAAGATTCCTTGCAATTGAGAATTTTGAGCAGATTGCGAGTCGGATTTTTCGAGGGATTGTTCGACGACAAAGACGCAGATACCTCTGGCGTCTCTGAGGGCGCTTGAGGTGACGGGATTTGGCGTTTCTGTGAGTTGCGGGTAGATCTCCGTGGGTGGAATGTCTGCGTTTAGAGAGCAACTTGGGCGCCGTTGACCCATCAGGGTAATTACTTCTGCTAATGGGGTATCGGGCGCAACTGTCAAGGGGAAGCGGTCAATTACTTGATCTAAAGTCGGCAGATGCTTGGAGGAATCATTTTTTATCATAGGATTTAATTCATTTTGGCGATCGCGTTGACTCTGCAACCTTGCTAAAAAGCGCTGCTTTCCAAGCAATACGTGGATTTTGACAGCGCTGCTGAGACATAATTAAAATTTTTTCTTAAAAATGCACCCCGAACTCAGGCTGGGAAGCTGGCCGATAACGGCTCTGGCTCTACCTATAAAGTTATAACCGCATCTTGATTTTAAATGTAAATTTTCTTTCCCGTGACAGTTTTATAATAAAAATGTATTTCTCGGGAACTTTTTTGCAGATAATTAATTTATAAGATCGTCCACCGCACCGCTAATCATATCCATCTTTAGCAATACACATAGGTTTGGTGTCCTAGCTAACCTAGAAAAGGTTACTACCAAAAGAGACTGTATTTAAGTTTGGTAATGTTAAGTTTTGCGACATTAAGTTTTGCGAGCTTTTCTAGACCACCTGTCGGTTGCAGAGGACAATGGATATCACAGCCGGTCTGTGAATTCGATCGCAAATTTGCGAAAACGACCGTGGTAAGATTGTAGATACAAACAGAAGCACTTAAACATCAAGTCTGGGGAGGAAAAGGGATTATGAAACGCCATCTACTAGCCGCTACTCTTTTAATTACTCCCCTACTGTTGGCCGGGCCGGCTCGCGCTGCAAATCCCGCTCACGTCAAACAGTTACTCTCAACTGGGCAATGTTTTGGGTGCGACTTGTCGGGAGCAAATTTGGCGGAAGCTCATTTGATTGGTGCAGATTTGAGAGAAGCGAATTTGCAAGGCGCAAACCTGTATCGCGCTAACCTCGAAGGCGCTGACTTGACGGGCGCTAACTTGACAGGTGCTAACTTAACCGCAGTTTTCCTGACTAATGCCAGTTTAAATGGCGCAGACCTCGATCGGGCAAATCTCACTGCCGCCATCATCAACACCGCTGACGTATCAGGCGCATCAATGGAAAACATGACAATTACTGATGCCAAAATCTACAATACGCAAATCGGCGTAGGCGGCAGCTACGAGCAGTAAACTCATTTAAAGAATGCAAACAGGCAATTTTCAGTTTAAAAACCCGGTTTCTGGGCAGAAACCGGGTTTTTAATTGCTTCGCCGTATTTGGGCCCAGGTGCTAAATTAAAATTAGTATTGCTTTAATGCTGATAATCTTAACAAAGTTGTACAATACAGCCATGTCCAAACGACTCACCATTGCCCAAGCACAGCAGCAGCTTCCCAACCTACTTCAAGAACTCACCGATCAGCCGATCGTAATCACTCAAGATGGTGTTCCTGTTATGGCGGCAATCAGCTACAACCATTTGACTGAACTCCTCGAAACCTTGGACATTCTCACCGATATTGAATTCGTTAGCAAACTTCGCCAAAGCATCACCCAAGCAAGCGAAGGCAAAACTGTTTCCTGGGAAAATGCTAAAGCCAAACTGGGACTATGAAAGGCGAAGCAAATTCAACCGAATACGATATCCAACTTACGCCGTTGGCATTAGAAATGTTGGCGGAAGTCAAAGATAGACGAGAACAGCAGAAACTGCGCGATCGCATCGATCAACTCAAAATAGAACCAGAGAAGCAAGGCAAAGCGCTTGTTGATAACTTATCTGGATTTCGCAGTATCCGAGCCGTTGGACAGCGCTATCGCATTGTTTACAAAGTCGAGCAAGAGCGAGTTATGGTTGTTGTTGTAGGACTTGGGAGACGTAAAGATGGTGATAAAAAAGACATTTATTCCATCCTCCAAAAACTGTTAGATATCTAACAGAATTACCTCCCAATCCATAAGTCCTGAGTTAGAAATAAGGCAACTTGTGTTGCCACACTCCTCCTAAAAACCCAAATCCACAGCAATTCGGTGCGCGCAAGCAAACCCAGAAAACGCCACCGCATTTAAACCCTGTCCGGGAAACGTACTATCGCCCACACAATACAAACCAGGCATAGAAGTTCGATTAAACGGCATCCCCAACAAACCCATTAACTTCTGTCGCGGAATCGGCCCGTAAGTTCCATCTTCCCGGCCCAAAAAGCGGCGGTGAGAACGCGCCGTCCCAACTTCCATATAATCCAAACCAGCATCTAAACCAGGAAAAATCTTTTCTAATCTGTCAATAATTCTGCCGCCTGCCTCTTCCTTTTTATCCTCGTATTCCTGCGGCGAAAGTCCTTCCCACTCTTCCATCCAACTCGAAGTAAAAGCATGAACAATGTGATATCCTGCCGGAGCTAAATCTGGGTCTAGTACGGTCGGAATTGATACTAAAATAGTTCCCTCCGGCGCTTCCATTTTTTCCCAATCTTCTAACAAAATGTGGTGGCAGGCAGTACCGGCAGGGATGACGCTGGCTTCGACTCCCAAATGCAAGCTCAAGAAACTGGGGGCTTTTTGATAGCGCTGCTGCCATTTCTTCTCGCTAGCTGGCATCTCTTCAGCAGGCAGTAGTTTCTCAAAAGTATCCCACCGTGTGGCGTTAGAAACTATCCGCTTTGCTCGGTAAACTTCGCCGGTTACTAGCTCGACTCCAACAGCGCGACCGTTTTCTGTGAGAATTTTTTTGGCTTTAGCTTTGTACTGAATTTTCCCGCCACATTTTTCTAATCCTTCTACTAATTTTTGGGCAATTTGACCGACTCCGCCTTTGGGATAATTGATGCCGCCGTAATGTCTGTCGGAAAATACCATTCCGGCGTTAATCATCGGCGTTAAGTCTGCTGGTACTACTGACCAGTAGTAGCATTCCATGTCGATAAATTTCAGCAAAGTCGGGTCTTTTATGTAGCGCCGCGCAATGTCGCCAGTATTTTGAGGCAGATATTTTACTAATCCCAAACAGGCTAAAGGATTCTGAAAAAAGACTCGAACTAGATATCCAGGTTCTTCTAGGGATAGTAATTCCATGCCGTTGAGGCAGTTGAAGACGTTCCAGCATTCGCCGTAAAATTTCTGGATGCCTTCGCGTTCGTGGGGGAATCTGTCAATTAATTCTTGCAAGTATTTGTCATAAGGCTGGGGAACTTCTAGATCTAGACCTGATGGTAGGTGATAGTGAAGCTGTACGGGGTCGGGAATTGTTTCTAGGGTGACGTTGACGGCTTTGAGGGCGCGGGTGAGGAGGTTGGTGGTGCCGCGCTGTCCGAACCCAAATATCATGGAGGCTCCGACATCAAATCTGTAGCCTTCTCGATCGAAATATCCAGCGCTTCCCCCCGGAATTGTGTAGCTTTCGAGCACCAAAACTTTGGCTTTCTTGGCTGCTAGCTGGGTTGCAGTCACGAGTCCGCCAATGCCGGAACCGATGACTATCACATCAAACTCTTGCTCCCTCGGGCGGGAGTTGGGAGAGAATAACTGGGATTGGGTAGGGGCTGACATTTGGTGAAAAATCTTAATATTTTTACAATTTTACAGTCGATCGCTCCAGAAGGAAGAAGTCCGGCAACGGATTATATAACGGATGTAACGGATGTAAGGAAGACCGAAGTTAGGCAACCGATAATGTCCTATGCCCTATGCCCTATGCCCTACGCCATGCCCTATGCCCCATGCCCTATGCGCCATGCCCTATGCCCTATGCCCTATGCCCTATGCCCCATGCCCCATGCCCTATGTTTCAAAAAAAAAATGCGGGAACAGTCTACCATTGCCGACTGCCCCCGTCTGCCGATCCTTTGAGAGGAGAACACTAAAAATTACTATAGCCTTGTTGCTAATTTATGTCAATACTATTGGAAAAATATTTCAATAAGCTGACGGAGGTCTGTAAATTCGGTAAACAAAGAGACTTGTAGGATTTGAGATTTTAGATTAAAGAAGGGAAGATTGTGATAAGTTGCACAGAGCGATCGTTAGCGAAGCCCTCGAAAAGGATCGCACCGCATAAAATAAAATCTCTCAAACCTAGCAATCTCCCCAATTTCCTAATGCCCCTGCAACTGCGCGTTTACGTTCCGCCCCACCCGTTAATTAAACACTGGCTGGCTGTCGCCCGCGACGCCGCCACCCCATCGGTACTTTTTCGTTCTGCGATGACAGAATTGGGAAGGTGGCTGGCCTACGAGGCAATTCGAGAGTGGCTCCCGACAGTGGAAACAACGGTGCAGACTCCTTTGGCAGAATGTCCGGCGACTTTTATTAACCCGGAAGCTCCGTTAGTTGTGGTACCGATTTTGCGGGCTGGTTTGTCACTGCTGGAAGGAATTCAGACGGTTGTGCCGCTGGCTTCGGTTTACCACCTCGGGATGGCAAGAAATGAGGAGACGCTGGAACCGATTTGTTATTTGAATAAATTGCCGGCGCAGTTTAACCCCCAAACGCGGGTGATAATTAGCGAGCCGATGCTGGCGACTGGCGGGACGATTGTGGCGACAATGCAGGAGTTGATTGCACGGGGAATTGACCCGAGTTTGATTCGGATTATTTCTGTGGTGGCTGCTCCTCCGGCTTTGAAGAGGCTGAGTGCAGAGTACCCGAGTTTGATTCTTTACACGGCAACGATCGACGAAATAGTCAACGAACAGGGCTTTATTGTACCTGGTTTGGGTGATGCGGGCGATCGAACTTACGGCACATAAACCAGGGAATTTTAGATTTTGGATTTTAGATTTTGGATTGAAGATTTTGGATTGAAGATTTTGGATTGACTTCACAGATGTATCTCGCGCTTGTATCATTTTTCCCCAATCGTGCAACTTTAGGGAAGCGTCAAACCGATATCCAGTGAATCATCCCCAGTCTAAAATCTCAAATCTAAAAGGGTATGCGGTGAGGAGTTTCTGCAATGGGTTGCGGAATCTCCGGCAAAAAAGATGGGCCTGGCGCAGGTAAAAGCAGGCACACGGAAAGTTAAGATTAAAACTTGAAGTCAAAAATAAATAGCGTTTAGCACTCATTGCCCGTGAAACTTGATTCTGTACCGCCAAACTTGTCTGCTTCTGACTCAGCAAACCCCAATTGCGATTTGCCGCCACAACTAGAACGAGAACTAAAAGAGACTTCTGAGATTTGGGCTGCCTTAAGCCCAGAGCCGGCTGAACTTTCTGTGAGTGCAAATCCTGAGCTTTGTCAGGAAGAAAAAGAACTGAAGCCCCAGGACTGGGCAATTTTTGCCTCGACTTTTGCAACTATTTTTTTGGCTGAAATTGGAGACAAAACTCAGCTCGCGATTTTGTTGATGACGGCTGAATCTCGGAATCCTTGGATTGTGTTTGCGGGTGCGGGTTCGGCTTTGATTGCAACGAGTTTGTTGGGAGTTTTGCTGGGAAGGTGGCTGGCGACTCGCATTGCTCCGCAAACTTTGGAGAGAGCAGCGGGAGTGATTTTGCTGGCGATTTCGGCGGTTTTGCTGTGGGAAGTGCTGAGTTAGACGATTTGAGATTTTGGATTTTGGATTTTAGATTGGGGAATTACTGATGATGTTTGGGTAAGTCCAAAGAAACCGGGTTTCTGCCTAAATTTAGCGATTAAACCGAGGATTTTGGACAGAAACCCGGTTTCTGGGAGTTTGTGGTGGAAAGAAACCCGGTTTCTGGCTAGATTTAGTCGTCAAACCGAAGATTTGGGAGAGAAACCGGGTTTCTCGGAGCTTGTGAGTAAGTCGTATATTTGTACAAGAGCTAACTAATAACTAAAAAAACATGGATTGGCAACTTTTAGGAATAACTTTTATTACGGTGTTTTTGTCAGAATTGGGTGACAAAAGTCAATTAGCTGCGATCGCCCTTGGTAGTAGTTGCAACTCGCCGCGGGCTGTATTTTTCGGCACGGCGTCGGCGCTGCTGCTGGCAAGTTTAATCGGGGTTTTAGTCGGACAAGGTACGGCGGAGGTGTTACCCCAGAGGTTGGTAAAGGCGATCGCGGCGATCGGATTTGCGGTGATGGGTTTGCGCTTGTTGTGGCCAAAATCAGATGAGGCCCAAGCTTCCGAGTAGGATTTGCGAGAAAGTTGATACAGTTGACCTCTGGCAAAAATAATTAGGACGGGCTCTTCGGCCCATCCCCAAAAAATTAACGGCGGGCGTCAATTCACGCCCGCCGCTACAGATTGAGTTTTTTTCTAAATTCAATCTTTGAGGATTGTGTCGGTTAAACTTGGTTTTGGTAGCACCAGCCCAGCAGGGTAGCGCCGACAGCCAACTTCAGCGCTTCCAAGGCAAAATATCCTTGGTGCAGTAGATTCATGCCGGCGGGCGCTTCTGTGGCGGAGTCGAACAGATTTAGCTGCATTCCCAAGGCGCTCATTTGAGGTGTGAGGGCGTAGGTGTCAATCAGGGCGATCGCCAGAAGTACCAATGATAAAATAATTGCTGTGCGGCTGCGCTTCCCGAAGTCACCGAGTGAATTGCTCAAAACCATCAAACCAGTTGCTACCACGCCCGAACAGATTAATTCAACGCGGTTGAATCCCCAGAACATCAAATTTCCGGCTGCGGCAAAATCTGGAGATACCATCATGCCAGATACGTAGAGACTCGGCATGACTAATAGATCCAAAATCACGCTACCGCTGAGCCAGAAAATTAAGGCTACCATGACAATTGCTTGCCAGCGGGGTCTGGATTCCACTCTCGATGTAATAGCTGTCATAAAAATTAGACCCTCTAAAATTTTCTTCTGCCTTTTCTAGAGCTTAACGAACTTTTTTCGATAATCGTGTTAAGTATTTTTAAATTAATGGTAACTTTTGTGTAACTGATTTAGAAGAATTGTTAAGCTTGCAGGCTGTAGGGTGCGTCATCCGCAGATTGTTCGATCGATAATTGACGGCTAATCGCTGACGCACCCTACTGGCATTAGCTCGTCGGGCGATCGGGCGATCGAACAGTTTAAAAGTTTTGGCGCTCGTATTATTTATGTCATTGCGAGGAACGAAGCAAACAAGAGTGTCTATTTTTTATTAGTTCTAGGAAGTTGTAAGGTGCGTCAGCAGCGGATTGTTGTATCAATAATTAACGGCTAAAAGCTGAGGCACCCTACTAACTTAATTCTTCAGTGCTTGGAGTGGACGAAAGTTTGTGTAGTGGCGGTTTCCACCGCCGACTCTTATAAATAATCTATGCCTAAATTTCAACTATCATCTTGGCTTCCCCGTCTCCCCACTCAAGTCTGGATTCTCGCCGCCGGCAGATTCCTCTCGCAAAGCGGTAGCGGTTTTACTTTATTTTACGCGCCGATCTTTTTTGTCGATCGCGTCGGTTTATCTGCAACTGCTGTCGGGATTGGTTTGGGTAGCGGTTCAATTTCGGGAATATTCGGCCGCATTTTAGGCGGTTCTTTTTGCGATTCCCAATTTTGGGGAAGGCGGCGAACTTTATTGCTGGCGGCAATGATTTCGGCTGTCGCTTCTTGGATGTTGGCGGCGACTAATGATTTCCCAGGTTTAGTTGCGGCTAATTTATTGATGGGTTTTGGTGTGGGTTTGTATTGGCCTCCAACGGAAAGTATGGTGGCGGATTTAACTGAGGGCGCGCAGCGACAGGAGGCTTTTGCTTTGACGCGGCTTGCTGATAATTTGGGTTTGCAAGTTGGGATTATTTTGGGCGGTGTTTTGATTGCGGTGACGGGGAATTATCGATCGCTCTTTATCATCGACGGTATCTCATTTTTAGTGCTGTTTGCGGTGGTTTGGGGGGCAATTTCGGAAACCTACAAACCAGCAACTATAACGGATACAGGCAAAAAGAGTCTCAAAAATGGCTGGATGGTGGCGTTGGGCGATCGCACTTTGCTAATCTATGCTGTGGTAAATACTCTGTTCACTCTCTACATTTCCCAAATTCAAACCACGATGCCGCTGTATTTTAGCAAGTTTGTGCAGGCGGGGACATCGGGAACAGGCTTTTCTACGGGTACAATTACGGTTTTGTTTGCTTTTAGCACATTTTTAACTGTGGCTTTGCAGATGCCGGTTGTTAAGGCTTTGAGGCGGTTTTCTCACCCGCGAGCTTTGATGGTTTCGGCGCTGCTGTGGGGAATCGGCTTTATGGCGATCGGCTTGACGGGAATGGCTGCAACTGGCAATCTATTTTTAGCTGTTGTAGGTTTGACTTTTTTGTCGGTGGCGACTGTTGCTTATACGCCTTTTGCTTCGGCTTTGGTGGTGGATTTAGCGCCGGAGTCTTTGCGCGGCGTGTATTTGGCGGTTAATTCTCAATGTTGGGCGATCGGGTATTTAATCGGTCCGCCCCTGGGCGGTTTCGCTTTGGATCGAGGTAAATGGGGGGCGGATAATTTCTGGTTGGGCTTGGCTATTAGTGTCGGGGTTGCTATCTTTATTTTGCAAAAGGTCGATCGAATGTTAAAAAAATAATTGCAAAAATACTATAGCCTTTCGAGAGCTCAGATGAGGTACTATCCGGCCTAGGGCCTAGGGCCTAGGGCCTAGGGCCTAGGGCCTAGGGCATACCTCAGCTTGAGAACCGCTATACTTTTTTCGTGATACCGCAATCAACCAGATAAATAAATAGCAAAAAAAATGCCTAGCAGCCTTAGATTCTGATAGGCAATTGTTTTATTTATCTTATGGTAGCCATAAGAAATATCAATTTAATACACTCAAAACCTTCTGTTTTTTGATCCCGAATAGGTTTACACTCCCTAAAAAGCTAACAATAATTTTACAATCAATTGGGTGAGGTATTCTAGTGAAAACACGTTTACTATTTAGTGCTAGTGCAGTAGGTTTATTCTATATACTTGCCGCTTCTTTACCATTAGCTGCGATGCCTCCCGCCGCAGAAAAAGAAACATCTGGTCCTCAAGACTTAAAAGAGTTAGAGGCTAAAATCAGCCTGAACGCAACAGTTGAAAATCAGCAGATCAAAATTCCTGAAACATCCGAAATAAAACAACAAGTTGATTCAGTACAAGCTGACAAAACCATCTCAACAACAAATCAAAACGCAACTCTTCCCCAAGAAACTGCCAACCTCAATCCCCCCTAAATAACAGCATTAACCGCAGAAAATCCAGCGGAAAACTCTTTAAACATTGCCGAAACACCAGCAAACCCAGCCCCAGCAGAAGTCACAGAACAAGTATCTGTTGCCCCTTCCCCAAACTCGCAGACACCAGCAGAAGTCACAGAAAAAACATCTGTAATTCCCGCCCCAAACCCTGCACCAGTTATTGCCAAAACAGAAACCTCAACTTCCGAAAAAATAGCTGAAATCGCCAACAGCGATTCCTTAGAACCCGCAGCAACCAACAGCGAAACCCCAGAATCTACCGAACTCCAACAAGTAACATCTATCTCGCAACTCTCCGACGTGCGCCCCACAGACTGGGCCTTTCAAGCATTGCAATCTCTCGTCGAAAGATACGGCTGTATAGCGGGATATCCTGACGGTACATTCCGAGGCAATCGGGCAATGACTCGCTACGAGTTTGCCGCCGGTTTAAACGCTTGTTTGGACAAAGTTAACGAATTAATCAAAGCAGGTACAACCAATTTAGCAACGAAAGACGACTTAGCCAAACTGCAAAGACTGCAAGAAGAATTTGCAGCAGAATTAGCTACTTTGCGCGGTAGAGTCGATGCTTTGGAAGCGCGTACCTCCGAATTAGAAGCAAATCAATTTTCGACAACAACTAAACTCAAAGGCGAAGCAATTTTTAGTGTTGCCGATACTACCAAAAACAATCACAGCGATACTCAAACAGTCTTCAATTACCGAGTGCGCCTGAATCTGCTTACCAGTTTCACAGGGAAAGATACATTAATAACAGGCTTGCAAGCTTACAACCTTGGCAGTTTTGGCCCTGAGTTGGGTTTGTCCAGGGGGGCATTTAAAGGCTTGTCTGACAGTCAAGCAAAGCTGAGTTTTGAGCCGCAATTCCCCGGGATTAATCCTCAGAATCTATCGAGCATCGGCGCTAATACTGTTGAACTTTACAAACTGCTTTACGTGTTTCCAGTTTCTAGCAGCATCACTTTATTTGTCGGCCCGAAAGCTGAAACTTCAGACGCTTTTCAAGCAATCACTCCTTTTGCTGGAGAAGGGCAAGAATCTATTTCGAGATTTGGAGGTTACAACCCTGTAGTGCGCGTATCCGGCGGCACTTCTGGCAGCGGTTTAGCATCGGCAGGTGGGTTTATTTGGAACCTTTCTAAAAAGGTCAATCTCACAGCTTTGTACGGCAGTGTAAATGCTGCTTTGCCTAAGGATTTGGGCTTTCCAGCTACTCCGTTGGGTGCGGGTTTATTTGAGGGCAGTACCGTTGCTGCGGCACAGTTAACTATTAAACCAACTAGCAGTATTGACATTGGTTTGAATTACGCTTACAGCCGCCACCAATTGAATATTCTGGCCACTGGATTGTCTGATGCGGATTTGGGTTCAATTTTGGGAAGGGATAAAGAACCTGTTGGTGGCGGTGTGAGGATGAATTCGTTTGGCGGTACTGCTACTTGGCGGCTTTCTCCGAAATTAGCTGTTTCTACCTATGGAGGTTGGATAATTGCTGATGCTGAAAGAAGCAATGCTTCTACAACTTTTAACAGTTGGATGGTAGGTTTCCATTTCCGAGATATGTTCAAACAGGGCAATAATGCAGGTATTCTGTTCGGACAGCCTTTGGATCGGGATTCGGTAAGCGGCGGTGCTCGTTTTCAGGCAAATAAGGCAACTCCTTATCATTTGGAAGCTTATTATCGTTTCAAAGTTAACGATAATATCAGCATTACACCGGGTGCTTTTGTGTTGTTCAATCCTGAAGGTACTAAGGATAATGATACTGTAGGGGTGGGGGTTCTCCGCACTACTTTTAGTTTCTAGAGTCGTGAAAATCTGATTGGGTTACGGGCACTATCATTGCCGTAAGATTGGTTCGTAGTGCGGACTTTAGTCCGCAGCGTTTTGCGGACTAAAGTCCGCACTACAAACTGATCTATGTATTAGCTGTTAGCCTGCAAAGGTGGATAATTTTTGGTTGGTTTGGCTTTGGGTGTCGTGTCTGTTATCTTGGTTTTGCAGGTTCTCGATCGAGTTTTGAAGAAGAGGACTGAAGTCCTCACTACAAACCTATAATCAATTATTGACTATTTTCTGCGATCGCCCAATTTGCGGTAAACCGCCCTCAAATCAACCTGATGGTGAGCCAAAGCAACCAAAGCGTGATAAAATAGATCCGCAACTTCTCCGGCGATCGCGTCTTTGTCGTCGTCTTTGCAAGCCATCACAACTTCCGCCGACTCTTCGCCAATTTTCTTGAGAATCTTGTTATCGCCACCCTCGAACAACTTGCAAGTATAAGAAGTCTCGTTAGGATTGTCGCGCCGATCGCAAATTACGTCAAATAATTGAGATAACATATCCCCCGGCGGCGCCACAATTTCCCCGTCAACTTGGTGAAAACAACTTCTTTCACCCGTGTGACAAGCAATATCTCCCACTTGTTCGACAGTCACCAGCAAAGCATCGCTATCGCAGTCGTAACGCAGCCCTTTGACATTTTGAACGTGTCCCGAAGTCGCCCCTTTCGGCCACAATTCGGCGCGAGAACGGCTCCAGAACCAAGTTTGACCGGTTTCCATGGTTTTTTCGAGTGACTCCCGATTCATCCACGCCATCATCAACACAGTGCCGTCTAAGTAATCTTGGACGATCGCAGGCACTAAACCGCGATCGTCATAACGGATCTTTTCAATTGGGATCGATCGGCTCAAACTAGACACATCATTAACAGACATAATTTTATTGCAGCTTTTTAGATAAATTAACGCTTTGGTGTCGGATATTTTTTTTTATTAACCGCAGAGAGCGCAGAGAACGCAGAGAGAAGAGAGGAGATTAGGTGAGTGATGGGCAAATTGTCAAGAACTATTTTACAAAAAATTACACTTTAGGGCTAGGAGTGCGGGTTCTACAAAGCCTGAAAAACCGAAGCTAGTATTGCTACTGATTGGTTTGTATCCTAAGATCTACTATTATAGTTTCCTTGAATCGGCTTAGCCTTTAACCAGAAGTCGCTATATTAAGTATCCTACCAACAAAAGACCTTCACTAAGGAGAAAACATTGGTTTCCACAACCTTGAAAACGACCAAATCAGAAGAAATCTTTGCCGCCGCCCAGAAAATGATGCCCGGTGGCGTCAGTTCCCCCGTGCGCGCCTTCAAATCTGTAGGCGGACAGCCCATTGTCTTTGACAGGGTAAACGGAGCCTACATTTGGGATGTTGACAGCAACCAATACATTGACTACGTAGGTACTTGGGGCCCGGCTATCTGCGGCCACGCCCACCCCGAAGTCATCAAAGCCCTTCACGAATCTTTAGAAAAAGGTACGAGTTTCGGCGCACCCTCGCTGTTGGAAAATGTACTCGCCGAAATGGTGATTGATGCCGTTCCCAGCATTGAAATGGTGCGATTTGTCAATTCCGGTACCGAAGCTTGTATGGCCGTTTTGCGGCTGATGCGAGCCTTCACAGGCCGCGACAAACTGATTAAATTTGAAGGCTGCTATCACGGACACGCCGATATGTTCCTGGTAAAAGCAGGTTCCGGCGTGGCAACTCTCGGCCTTCCAGACTCTCCCGGCGTGCCGAAATCCGTTACCGCCAACACCCTCAACGCTCCTTACAATGATTTGGAAGCAGTCAAAGCTTTATTTGCCGAACATCCGGGCGAAATCGCAGGCGTGATGCTAGAACCTGTTGTAGGAAATGCCGGTTTTATTGTACCGGATGCAGGTTTTCTCGAAGGTTTGCGGGAAATTACCAAAGATAACGGTGCTTTGTTGGTGTTTGACGAAGTAATGACTGGTTTCCGCATCGCCTACGGCGGAGCTCAGGAAAAATTCGGTGTCACCCCAGATTTGACAACCTTGGGTAAGGTTATCGGCGGCGGTTTGCCCGTGGGCGCTTACGGCGGAAGGCGCGATATCATGGGGATGGTGGCTCCCGCAGGCCCGATGTATCAAGCTGGTACGCTTTCGGGAAATCCTTTGGCGATGACTGCTGGGATTAAAACTTTGGAATTGTTGCAAAAACCCGGCACTTACGAACAGTTGGACAGGATTACTAAAAAACTGTCCGAGGGATTGCTGAAAATTGGTAAGGAAGCGGGACACGCTGTTTGCGGCGGCCAAATTAGCGGGATGTTTGGCTTGTTTTTTGCGGCGGGCCCGGTTCACAATTACGAGGATGCTAAGAAGTCTGATTTGACGAAGTTCAGCCGTTTTCACCGCGGAATGTTGGAACACGGTGTTTATCTGGCTCCTTCGCAGTTTGAGGCGGGATTTACTTCTTTGGCTCATACTGAGGAGGATGTCGATCGCACTTTGGCCGCCGCCCGCGAAGTGATGGCCAGCATTTAAAGCTTGTAGTAAGGACTTTAGTCCTTGATGAATGCGGACTGAAGTCCACACTACGAACCAATTTTATAAAGGTGTTCGTAGTGAGGACTTTAGTCCTCTGATTTTATAACGAGCGGGCTAGAAACCCGGTTTCTATGATATTTTGTGTTTAGTAACGAGGAATATACGAAAAAACCGGGTTTCTGAGGAGTTTTTATTTTTTCGATAACCTATTTAATAACTAATGACTAATGACTAATAACTAATGACTAATGACTAATGACTAATGACTAATGACTAATGACTAATTCACTCATTGAGAAATTCACCTTCACAGATTATCGAGTCTCTGTTCTCCAAATCTTCTTGATTCCAAATCGCATTTAATGCTGCCGAACTTAAGGAACTTGAAATCGTATTTAATGTGGTGTTGTAGTATTCTACAGCATTATTCAGTTCCATCTGTGGGGCTTCTTTGAAATAGGAATTGATATCAGGGGTGCAGCGCTGGGCCTGGTAGTATAAATAAGCTTCAGCATTAATACACATTACGTGGTAAAAATCCCTATTTGCTGTTGCAATATCTCCCAATTTGTACAGCGCTAAACCCCGGTTGAGATAAGCTTTAACGTAGTTGGGTTCGAGTTCCACTGCTTTGTTAAAGTCTTCAATTGCTAGCTGCATTTGTTTTAATTTATAGCGAACGCAACCTCTGTTATAATAGGCATAAACATTGTTGTGGTCGATGCCCAGTGCTGTGTTATAATCGGCGATCGCCTGGGTATTGTCTCCTAATTGGTGATAACAGAGTCCGCGATTTATGTAAGCTTTGATATATCTGGGATTCAACCGCAGCGTTTCGTTAAAGTTCTCCGTTGCTGCTTGTTTTTCTCCCAAAAGGTAGAAAGCGCGCCCTCGGTTGTAATAGGTTTTATAATTTTGCGAATTGATAGAGAGAGCTCGATCGTAGTCTTCTATTGCTTCTTCGTAATGTCCTAAATTAGCAAGTACGAGTCCCCTGTTGTTGTAGATAGCGTGGCTGTCAGGCTTATTTACTAAAGCACAGTTGAGATCGTCAATGGCTTTTTCGTTTTCTCCCAGATGGCGCCAAGCATTGCCGCGATTTAAATAGGCCTCGAACAAATTAGGATTGATATCTAGTGCTTGGCTGAGGTCTGCGATCGCCTTTTGGTAGTCTTTCATATAATAGTAAACCAAGCCGCGATTGTTGTAAGCTTTGGCATCGGCGGGATTGACTTGCAGTATCTGATCGAAGTCCTCAAGTGCCGCTTCGTAGTTGCCTTGCTTGGCGCTGTGCAACCCGCGCTTATAAAAATGGTTGAGGTTCGATTCTTTGATGTTCATAGGTCAACTTTCATTCCTTGCTGGATTCTGGATTGATTCCTTTGCACTCAGTGTTGAGTTCGACAGGGGTTAATCTGTTGAAAGAGCATCCACCTGCATCTAGAGTAACTCTTGACTTATTCCAGGAAATCTACCCGAAACAGGATTTTAAGTTTATCTTAACAGGAATTTGATGCTCTTGAGATAGTCAGCACTCTCGGCTCGATTTACTTCCCGAGTTCGACAGCGTGTCATCTCAAGTTGTACTCAAAAGCATAATTTTAGTTGCCATTCTGTGTTTTGTCCTGCGAGTGCGAGCGGCTGCGTTCCGGTATCAATTGTTGCACGCACTTTCTCGGTGTAAACTTTATATCTTTTGGCTAAACTAAGTCTGAGTATTTCCCGCAGTACGCCTTTATAAATTAATACGGTTCAGTTAGCGCTTTTTTACGAATTGAATCTCATGATTGTGTGGGAGATACCTCTTTTGGCAGTCAGATTGTTCTTAAATGAACCGTATTGCTTTATAAACTAGGGAGGAGGAGAGGAAATAAGGATCGGCTCTTATGACTCCGTTCTAACTAAAAAACGCCGACATAGTGGATTATAAACTCGATCAATAAATTCTTTGTGTGGAGCAAAGCCCGCAGCAGAAGTCGTTCTATTGCCTTCAATCTTAATTGATACAGTTCCACCGCAACAACTGTTGCTTCTGCGCCCTCTAGCAGGTAGATTGTTTAAGTGTGTAGGCTCTAAATCAGGAACGCTGTCCGCACATTGGCTTGATAGTTGAGTACATAAAATATGAGCCATTGGCACAGAAGAAACTACACCTTCTACTATTTCCTCGCGGGGATTGCTAAATCGCCCCCGACCGATTGAGAATACTACTAGATTTGGTTTGACTAAATTGCATAACTGCTGAGCAAATGCTTTGCCATCTGCGCCACCCGGTCTACCTCCATGATGCGGAAAAACCAAGATGTCAGCTTTCAAATCACTTCTTTCCTTTAGAAGTTGATCTAATCCAACTTGGTCAATATCAGCACATAATATAGCCACTCTATGAGTATTGTGAACTAGACCAATAACAGCCGATGTCGAGTTAGGATTCAATCGACGCTCATCCACAGTTTTACCTACCCCACCAAGTAGAGCTAATTCAGGAGTTGGGGCAAGAATTTCTACCGTAACTTGACCGACATTCAACTGACCTGTTTTTGTTGTTGTCAGTTCACTTGAAACTACTGTACCAAAACGTTGTCGAGCATCTTTTAAAGCAATAATTAAATCCTTCCAAATTTCAGTTTTTCTCAGTAAATCTGGGTTTAAATGTACATTATTAATTTTTATTGTTTCATTTGAAAGTAGGTTAATTATCCCTGCAATGTGGTCACCATCAGCATGGGAAATTAAAATGTGTGAAATTTCTTGAATAGATAGATTTTCCAGTGTTTCTATCAAAGTAACGCCATGCGGACAGTCAATAATTATTACGCCATTTGTATCTCGCAGAATAGCACAATTTCCATGACCAACATCTAAAATTATAAGTTCAGGTAAGCTCATCATTATCATCTAGCTCAGGTGCTAACTGAAATTTCTCAAAATAAAGATCCTCAGATTTATCAGCTCCTATATTAACATGAGCAAATAAACGGACACCTGCTTTTAGTGCGTCCTGTCGAATTTTTGCGGGAATAAGCACAGCCGGAAAACGAACAGCCTCATGGGGATTCCAACCAGGAACTATTGCATCTAGAACATCTTCCCCAGATTCTTTATCAGTATTGGTGATTCTTACTAGCGTTCTATGAGGTTTTCTGTTACTGGGGACTTGACCACTAAGTTCTAAAACACAGTTTTCCATTCCTTGTTTTATAGTCGCAGCATTGGCTTCATCTCGAGTCAAAAGCACGGGAATTTTGCGCCGCGACTTTCTAATAGAGACATTGGCATCTATTGCAGTGTACTGAGTTATGAGAATTGATGGAATTTTTAGATCGTACAACGCTGCCACTAATGTCGAGCCAGAAAAATTAGTCCGCCCATAATTAGCCAAGCGATTATCGCACAAGGCACCTTGAGCATTTTTCGCAATATACGATGCAAGTAGATTCACTTCATCGAAAGAGCCATCTAGTATTATAGGTTTAAAACCAGCAGCTTCTACATCCCATCCAGTTGATTCAGCTAAGTCTTTTTCATCATCAACTATTGCTATTGTACCGAGAAAACTTGGTGAAATCATCACAGTTAACTTCCAGAAAGCGGTAATTCTACAGCAAACTCAGCTCCTCCCAATTCGCCATTCGCTATCGCGCGTACTTTCCCTCTCATATCTTTAACAGAATCTTTGACAATTGTCAAGCCAAAACCTGTACCACCCGGTGTAGTCGTGATACCGGGCAACCAAATTTCATCTAGTTCAATATCCTTGATTCCCAAACCATTATCTAAGACTTTTAGCCGCACGTTATTCCCTAAAATTTCAGTGCTGATAATTATTTGCCGTCCTTGATTGCGTGCGCCCTCAACCTGGAAAGCATTGATAGTATTTGTCAGCAGATTTGTCAGAATAGCTTCTACCAGAGCAATGCTGCCCCGGATGTGGGGTATTTGATTAACTTTTATTTTTTTTATTTTTATTTGAGATTCTTCAAAAAAAGGTTGGAACAGTTCAACTGTATCGTCAATAACACTGTGGACATCTACCACACCAGAGCGACGCTTTTCTCGTTTTAATAAATGCAGCGGAAAATTAGCAAAACGCTTCCAAGAACTACTGACTCGATAAAGCATTTCTACAGGTTCTTTCAGAGACTTTATATATGCCTCGTCACTCAGTAGTTCTTTTCCTTTACTTTCTATTCTCTTAGCTATTTTCTCGATCAGAGTGACAGGTTTACTAGATTCGTGAGCAAAAACTGCTGCCGTTGTTCCCGCTGTGGCCAAACTGCGATAGAGGTGAAGGTCATCGCGCAATGCTTTTATTTCTCGCTCTTTTGCACTTTCATACTGTTTAACTATATTCCGCACAATCGCCCGATTTTCTTGCGGTACTGCTTCTTCAATCGCTTTTTCAAGGCGTATTTTGACATCCTGAACATCTTGACTAAATTCTTGCTTGATGTCCTCTCGTTTTTTTTCTGTTTCTTTCAACCGCTCTTTAGCGATCCATTCCAACACATCGACAGCAAAGCGTCTCAGCTCTAAAAAAGCTTCATTCTCAATGAAACCGAGCCGATCGGTTTTTTGAATTAGGAAGTCATCAGGATCGCTCGCAATTACCCTGCCAATAACCGTGCTGGTGGAAGGACGCACCTCAGGGTTCCTAGCCCGTGCTAAATTTATATTCAGCCAATCATCGGTGCGATCGCCGTAAGGCTTGACCCGCAAACCTCGGTGGTAAAGATGAACACCTCCTACCTCAGTCAGCCAACTTCTGACTTCTGCGGAAGAAACTTTTTTGGCTGAGAAATTTTGAGGATTTAGCAGAAAAACCCACATCTCAAATTCCGCTGGAACACTTCTGTATGGTTCTTTAGAGGGATTTCGAGAAATATTTTCATGCTCAGCGCTAAAAATTAAATCTCCCTTCCAATCTAACAGTGTCGCTTCAGCAGTTCCCTTCGCATTCAAACTAGCTTTTAAATGATATTCAGCCGCCTCAAAGTAAGCCTCATTTACTTTTTTTTCGATATCAGAAAAGCCCGGAGCTATCAGCCGAGGACGAAAAGCGACACTATTATCAAATGGATCGGCTAAAAGTAAAAGTTCTCTTGCCAGTCTTTTAATCTCAAGTCTTCCCAACTTAACTTTTAAGTTGTGAATTATAATATCAGTTCCTTGACTTTTTTCAGTGGGATTTTTTTGAGCATCAAAAGAGACATCTTCTACGACATCAGCGCCTTCAAAAACATCCCAGTTAATTATGAGACTGTACTCAACTCCCGGCTCATTTTTAGGTCGGGTTTTTAGGTTAACTTGAGAACCTTGCCGTAAAGCAGCTAGCCTGCCTAATCCTTTATCGCCAACAGGTAAACGTCCCAGCAGTGTTGGCTCGCGGGCTGCTTTTTTTGAGCGGCCCAGTACCAACCATCCCTCACTAATGGCATCAGTATCCATACCTGTGCCGTTATCTGAAATAATTATTGAGCCACCTATATTGTTAGTATTAATAAGCTCTACCGTGCATTTTGTAGCATCAGCATCATAAGCATTCTTAACTAACTCGATAATACCTTGATCCGGGTTCGGAATCAGTTCTTCGCCCAGCCTGTTGAGGATGTTTGGTGAAAACTTAAAGTGCATGATATTTTCCGTTATTTAATATCACCAAGAGTTGCAAACAATCTCAAAATCTATACAGAACCTCTATATGTATTATGCCACAAGTACCTTACCAGATCGATTAAGTAAGATACAGCCGAACAATTGCCTAATTCCCAATTACCAATTCCCGATTACCCATTACCAATTACCGATTGATTTCCTCTTCCACATAAACTCTCAATTTCTCCAAATCTGGAAGTTCGACCAATTCTTTTTCCTTTTCCTGAACAGAGATAGGCATCATCACAGGTGTCCGCTGTTCTATCCAGCAACTCGCCAGCGGCAAAGTTTGTTCCAAATCTTCCAAAGGCCTGGGAATTACCATCACGGCGTTCAACTCGCCAATGCGCTCAGCTTCGTACATCCCGGCTTCTACGGCTACTGCGACATCTGCGACTGCGCCGCGAATAATTGCCGTGCACAAACCGGCGCCAATTTTCTCGTAGGCGGCTAAGTGTACGTCGGCGGATTTGAGCATAGCATCGCAAGCACCGACCATTGCCGGAAATCCCCGCGTTTCGAGCAAACCGATCGCCTGATTGCTCAATCGAGAATAACTACCGCTTTCCGACAGTTCAGTCAGGCGAAAGCCGATCGGCAAAACCACTTCCAAATTAGCCAAAGGCCGAGGAATCACCAGCTTAGAAACAAACTGGCCGAATTGTTCGGCTGTCTGAGCTCCTGCTTCCACAGCCAAACGCACGTCGGAAATTCTGCCCCGGACGATCGCCGTACAGTGACCGGAACCAATTTTCTCGTATCCTACTAAAATGACCCCTGCGGACTTCAGCATCATGTCAGCAGTCCCGACAATTGCCGGAAAACTCTTGGTAGATACCAAACCCAAGGCAGTGTCTTTGAAATATTCCTGGCGCTGCGATCGCCCGGAGTCACTGCTGTTACGATCTATTTGTCCGTTCATCTTCGATTACCCTTAGAAACTTCCAAAAATAAAAATTTGTTGATAGTTTTAGTGTCTCAGATGAGAAGACAAACTGCACGAGCTGCAAGATACATATTTATGCTGCAAGACCTTAAAGATTGCTGAGCTACCAATAATATGAGCTTACCTATTTATATTTTTTTGATTCTGCCTTAAGCATAACCGCCTTTTGTACAAATTACCACGCCCCAAAATGGATACCAGCACCCGACACTCATGAGGGTCGAGATCAAAAATTTAGACAATATTTTAACGTCTCAGATTCATCTGTGGAATAAATCTAAAATTCTTCAATTCTTTAATCTAAAATCGATTGACCTCTATCCGGTACCGCCCGAGAGTGTTTGACCGTTTTCCTGCGATCGATTAAAAGCTTGTCGGTGCGGAAACAGCGTCCCCAGCAACTGATTGATGTGAGCTTGACCGTACAGAATAGTTGGGACTTCTCCTGGTTGGGGAGGCGGATTGGCGGCGGTTTCTGGTGATGGATCTGGGGCTGTCTCCGGCGGTGTTTGAGGCTGTGTTTGGGCGGGTTCGGGCGGGTCGTCGATCGGGCGATCGACGGTTGGTTCAACTGGTGGCGCAGTGGCTGTGGGGGTTTCCGGTGCAGCGGTTTGGGTTTCTGCGGTTTCTGCGGTTGGTTCTGCTGCGACTTGGCGGCTGGTATCTCCGATCAGAGAACCTGCTGGCAAAATTTGCATTTGGTCGATCGCAGGATTAATCAGCGTTGTTCCCGCGCCAATACAGGCATTTGCGCCGATCGTCCCCGCACCTACCACCAACACTCCTGCACCCAGCATTGCGCCCGCTGCGATTTCCAGAGTACCCTCGCGGGCGTGAAGGATAACTCCCATACCGATACAGGCACCGGTGGCGATCGAGATCCGGCTACCCGGATCTGCTTGGAGGATGACTCCAGGGGCGATCGCCACACCTTCATTCACAACTACATCGCCACTCAGGAAAATCTGAGAGTTGCTACTTAATTGCAGTGGCGATAAATACATTCAACTTCACCTTGAAATGAGCTATGATTTTAGATAAAACGACTTTAATTTATCGCTTTTTAGAATGATTATTTTAACTCTATCAATCTAATAAACGATTATTTACTAATAATTAAAAGCTCGATTTGGACTTACAAATTGCCCGAAATAATTGGTTGAAAGCCGGAACCCTTTTAAGGAGAAATTAAAATCAGACGATTCATTACTCCAATCGCATTCCTTCTTTTGTCAACTGTCAACTGTCAACTGTCAACTGTCAACTGTCAACTGTCAACTGTCAACTGTCAACTGATTCTCCCGCTAGCCCAACGCGAGCACTTAACGGGAGAAACCAGCTAATTACCTGACAAATTATGGTCGTTGGATAATTTCTTCGAGTACCCGGCGCTTGGCCTTGGAGTCGATACCGAGCAAGCGGACGTACTCGCCGCTGTGTTGTTGGAGACAGCCTTCGAGAGCCGAAATTACTTCGGATTCGCGGTTGGTGGCGATCGGCGCGCAACTGCTCCAAGAACCGGTGCGGAAACGGCGCGCGTCGGCGTGTTCCGTGCCAATTTTGTAGCCTTGGGAAAGCAGGTTGCGGATTTGGTCGATCGTCTTTCCAGTCAACTTTCCGCTACCAGCCGCACCAGTCGAAGCTGCTGCTTTGAATCCCGATGTTGCACCCGGTTTAGCCGATTGAGCAACCGGGCCGTCGGGACGCTGAATCAGTTCTTCAACTACGCGGCGCTTAGCTTTCGGGTCAATGCCGATCAAACGCACGTATTCGCCCGGATATTGGTTCATCACAGATTCTAAAGCGGCGATCGCCTCAGATTCGTTTCTGACTTGCAGCGAAGCCCCGCTTTGCCAAGAACTGGTGCGGAAGCGGCGCGCGTCGGCGTGTTCTGTGCCGACTTTGTAGCCTTGAGCTAACAAGCTGCGAACTTGAGCCACAGTATCCGCGCTCAATTTGCCGTTGGATACAGAACCGCCATTTTGGTAAGCAGTTTGTGCAACTTTACCGTTAGATTGGTGAGTTGTGGCGCCGTTACCGTTAGAGCCGTTGTCTCCCGGTCTTTGGACGATTTCTTCTAATACGCGGCGCTTGGCCTTGGTGTCAATCCCGATCAAGCGGACGTATTCTCCTTGGTGATCGGCCATACAAGCCGACAAAGCAGCGATTACTTCTGAGTCGCGGGTTGAGGAAATTGGACCGCAAGTGCGCCAAGAACCGGTGCGGAACCGGCGGGCGTCGGCGTATTCCGCTCCCACGCTGTATCCTTGGGCTAGCAAATTGCGGATGCTATCGGTTAGAGAGGAACTCAATTGGGTGCCGGCATAGGTAGAATAATTCATTTGAGTGATATTTGAGTTTTTAGATTGCTCGTTGCGAATTGGTGCTAGACAGGCGATATTCTCAGCGCAGCGATAACCCGCTCTCAGAGCGTCATTGATGCCGATGACGTGGGTCGCAAATTTAACATCTGAATCTTGAACGTCAGGGAGGCGATCGGCTTGCTGCTGATTAGTGATGATGGCTCCCGAAGGTATGTACTTACCGGGGGGAATCTCCACATCTTGAATTAATACGTGCATCATGACAATGCAGCCGTTGCCCACTCTGGCATTGAACACCGTAGAGCGAAAGCCGATAAAGCAATCGTCGCCGACGTAGGCCGGGCCGTGAATTAAAGCCATGTGGGTGAGGGAAGTATTTTTCCCCACCCAAACCGAATAGGATTTGTCATCCTCTCCTGTAACTCTGCCTTGCTCTAAACCGTGAATGACTACTCCGTCTTGAATGTTGCTGCCCGATCCGATATAAAACGGAGTGCCTTCATCAGCGCGGATAGATGTCCCGGGGGCAATCATCACATTTGAACCGATCTGCACATCCCCAATAATGTTAGAAAAGGAATGTACGAAGGCGGTGTCGTGAATTTTGGGCTCAGCCAAGTTTTTCGACCAAGGCGTCGGGGGAGCCGCAACGTTGCGGACTGCCATAAATTAAGTTCTCCTAAACTGAAAAAAATTTTGTTAGTTGTTAGTTGTTAGTTGTTAGTTGTTCACTGTTCACTGTTCACTGTCAACTGTTCACTGTTCACTGTCAACTGCTTTCCTATCAACTGCTTTCGGAGTCAACTGCTTTCGGAGTCAACTGTCAACTGTCCACTGTCAACTGTCCACTAGCGGTACGGGTCGTCTTTTTTACTGTAAATGAGGCGATTTTCTACATTGACAGTATCTATAATGCCTACTACTAGAGCATCGATCGGACGGTCTTCGCTCCCGGGCGCGATCCGGGCCCCGCTGCCGCGGGTGACTAAAACCCATTCATCTATACCAGCGCCCACACAGTCAGCGGCTACTTCATAGCCGGGAACTGGCGAACCTTCCTCATTGATGAATTGCAGCAGTAAAAATTTCGATCCTCTCAGCGTCGGCTCTTTTTGGGTACTGACAACTGTGCCTAGAACTTTGGCCATTTGCATTTTAGGTAATTGGTAATTGGTAATTGGTAATTGTCATTTTTTTCGCCGTCACTTGTCTTTTTTAAATTAGCTTTATTCAGTCCCATGTCTTCATTTTAGATTTTTTGTCTAATGACTAATGACTAATGACTAATGACTAATGACTCGTGACTAATAACCAATATCCCATGCCTACCTCAATTAAAAATTAAAAATGCTAAATCAAAAACATCGCCATTTTTAATTTGTGATTTTTAATTTTTAATTACCAAACGCCCCAAACAGCCTTGAGCCTATCTTTAAGATCTGTTGAGAGGGCGAATGCCGCTCACGCCTTCGCGGAACTGTTCTACAGCTTCGGTGTAGCGAATTGGCAGCACGTACTCCAAGTTTTCGTGAGGGCGGGCGATAATGTGGGTGGACATCACTTGTCCGCCGTTAACGCGCTTCACTGACTCTACTCCGGCGGCGACGGAAGCTTGCACTTCCGAGACATCTCCTCTTACAATGACAGTAACGCGAGCGCTACCGATTTTTTCGTATCCTACCAAGGTGACGCGGGCTGCTTTGACCATCGCGTCAGCGGCTTCTACTACTGCGGGGAAGCCCATGGTTTCGATCATGCCAACTGCAATTGCCATTGGTTTTACTCCTAAATTGAATATTTGCGGAACTAAACAGTTAATTTTTGACGATCGCGCTGCTTTTCGTCAAACGTTTCGTCAAACGAATTTTGGGCGCTAAGAACTTAGTAGCCTCGGAACTGCTCTACTGCTTCTGTATAACGAATTGGTAGAACGTATTCTAGGTTTTCGTGGGGGCGAGCGATGATGTGGGTAGAGACGACTTCTCCGCCGTTCACCCGCTTGACGGATTCCACTCCTGCTGCGACTGAGGCTTGGACTTCCGACACGTTGCCGCGCACAATTACGGTGACGCGAGCGCTGCCGATTTTTTCATAGCCCACGAGGGTAACGCGAGCAGCCTTGACCATAGCGTCGGCAGCTTCCACAACAGCGGGAAAACCTTTTGTCTCAATCATTCCCACGGCAATTGACATTTTTGAATCTCCAAGTTGAGGATTAGCGGAATTACCGTAACAAATCTTTGAGAAATCTAAAAATTTGGACGGGGAGGCCCACATTATTTAGGAATGCAGTCTAAAGCTTCCTATCCTTATAGAATAGGGGAAGCTGTCCACCTTGACAATATAAACTAACATCATAATGTTTAATAACAAAAATTAAAATTTTTTATGTTACTTATAATATTTTAATATTTATTTAATAATCTTAATATAAAGCGGAGTAGATGCGGACGGGGAGCTAGCAGTCAACTGAGTACAAATACCTGTAAACTAGAGTTCGGTGGGTGAAGGCTGGGGGTCTCGGTATCGGGAAAGTTTGGGATTTCCCAAGGGGGATCGCGGGGAAAGGGGCAAAAAAGCAGTCTTAGCGATTTGCGGGCGTTTTTTTTCGGTGAGTGCCGATTCTGAGCAGCCTGTAATTTTCTAGGGAAAAAATTCTCAGTTTTGATGCTTTAATGTATAGTGAATTTTGGGTGCAAATTATTTTGCCAAAACTATACGATCGAGTTTAGTCAAAGTTTTACGGTGTGGCGCGATCGCCCGGAACTGCTTTTGTATCAAGGTAGCCGGTAATTTGAAGTTTAACGGATAAATTAAATGACAGAATTTCTCCTCCAAACCTGTTGGTGGATACCTTTATATGGCTTAATAGGGGCCATTCTAACTTTGCCGTGGTCTACGGGAACCGTTCGCACAACAGGGCCCAGACCAGCGGCTTACTTCAATTTACTGATGAGTGTGTTGGCTTTCATCCACGGATCGGTGATTTTTACAGCAACTTGGGATCGAGCGCCCCAACAGTTGCTCATCCACTGGGTGCAAGCAGCAGATTTAGATTTGTCTTTCGCCATAGAAATCTCCACGATCAGCGTCGGAGCAATGGAGCTAGTGACTGTTCTGAGTTTGCTAGCACAAATTTACGCACTAGGCTACATGGAAAAAGACTGGGCGCTAGCTCGATTTTTTGGGCTGCTCGGTTTTTTTGAAGCGGCAATTAGCGGGATTGCGATTAGCGACTCGCTGCTGCTAACCTACGGTTTGCTGGAAGTGCTGACACTCTCAACGTATTTGCTAGTCGGGTTTTGGTACGCTCAACCCCTGGTAGTAACGGCGGCGAGAGATGCGTTTTTAACCAAGCGCGTAGGAGACGTACCGCTGCTGATGGGAGTAGTGACGCTTTCAACTTTAGCCGGAAGTTTGAATTTTTCCGATTTAGAAGAATGGGCGGAAACTGCAACTTTATCTCCTTTAGTTGCGACTCTTTTAGGCTTGGCTTTAATTGCCGCACCGACAGCCAAGTGCGCTCAATTTCCGTTTCATTTGTGGCTCGACGAGGCGATGGAAGGGCCCAACCCGGCTTCGATTATGCGGAATACGGTGGTTGTGGGGGGTGGGGCTTATGTTTTGATTAAACTTCAGCCTGTTTTGGCGCTATCGCCGGTGACTGATGCGGTGCTGGTGGTGTTGGGTGCGGTGACGGCTGTTGGGGCTTCTTTGGTGGCGATCGCCCAAATCGACATCAAAAGAACACTATCGCATTCTACCAGCGCTTCTTTAGGTTTAGTGTTTATCGCGGTGGGGCAGAATCACGTTGACATTGCATTGCTGCTGCTGTTCGCGCACTCGATCGCCAAAGCACTATTATTCATGAGCATAGGCTCAGTGATTGTCACAACCAACACTCAAGATTTAACAGAAATGGGTGGGTTGTGGTCAAAAATGCCCGCCACGACAATGGCTTATTTAGTAGGCGCTGCGGGCATGGTAGCCCTATTGCCGATGGGTAACTTTTGGGTAATGCGACGGTGGCTGAACGGTTTTTGGACAGTGCCCTTGTGGTTAGTAGTTGTGCTGCTGTTAGTTAACGGTTTGACTGCGCTCAATTTAACTCGCGTATTCGCCTTAGTATTTGTCGGAAAACCGCAGCCCAAAACTCGCAGGGCTCCAGAAGTCGGTTGGCCGATGGCTTTGCCGATGGTAATTTTGACAGTGATTGGGCTGTTGGTGCCTTGGATGTTGCAGCAGTGGCAACTGTTAATTAGTTGGACTGGCCCTTGGGCGGAAACGGGAGATTTTGATGCTTTAAATTTGCTATTGAAGACTCTGGATATTCCGCTGTTGGTGTTATCTGGCTTGATTGGGGTTGGCGCTGGCGTGGCGATTTATTGGTACAACGTTTTACCTCGACCGGTACGTTTGCCGGTGCCGGCGGTGCAGGATTTGTTTGCTTACGACTTTTATATCGATCGAATTTACCGCTTGACTGTGGTTTGGGCCGTAGCTTCTATTGCGAAAATCAGCGCTTGGACTGACAAGTATGTAGTAGACGGGGCGGTGAATTTGTTCGGTTTTGCCACAATTTTCAGCGGTGAAGGTTTGAAATACAGCGGCACCGGTCAATCGCAGTTTTATGTGTTGACTATTGCTGCGGGAGTTGCTGCGTTGTTGGGGCTGATTATTTGGCAATTCTAAACCGCAGATGTTGGGGGATGAACGGGGATAAACGCAGATAAATTGTTTTTGGTTTGTCTGCTTGTTCCTCTAATTTTATTCAAACTCAACTGGCCACAATTCTGCAACCGGAACTTCCCAGCCGGGTAAAAGTTCGGGAAGTGAAATCGTGTCGTAGTGCTGTCCCCGCTCGCGAGTATTATACACCTCGCGAACGGGGACAGCACTTCAAGAAAAGATATTTTTTGCAAGAATGAGATGCTCCCATTTAATTTGCAAATCTTCTCGATCGCTAATAATTGAGGTCCTAGGAGGATTCCCGAGACATTGGCATCTATGTTATACCAATTTAATGGGGCGTTGCACATATTCCGATCGCCTTGCAGCCCTCTGGTTGGAGGAGCAAGAAAGCTCGAAATCTTATTCCCCCCTTATTAAGGGGGGTTAGGGGGGATCGGATTGGGGAGTATCCTCCTAAAAAATTGGTATTAACAAGAAAATATGCCGATCGCTATTTTATGCAGTTGCTTTGCGTTAATCTTAAATATAGTTCTAAAAACTGTGTAATAAGGGAAAGTTTTAATTGATGCTCAGTGCTTTAATCTGGATACCAATGTTGGCCGCCGCCCTGATTGGGTTTTGGCCCGGTGCGGTAAGTTCTAAAATAGTTAGGAATGCCGCGATCGCCATTGCGGGTGTAACTTTTATTCTATCGGTGATTGTGGCAGCTCAGTTTGATGCCAGTACAAGTCAGTTACAGTTTTCCGAATTTATTCCTTGGATCGATGATTTGGGATTTAATTACAATCTCGGCGTTGACGGTTTGTCTCTGCCCTTGGTAATTTTAAATACCCTACTGACAGGTGTAGCTATTTATGCTACGGATGAGGCGATCCGCAGACCTCGACTTTATTATTCTTTGATGCTGTTAATTAGCGGCGGCGTCACCGGAGCTTTTTTATCTCAAAACTTGTTGCTATTTTTCCTGTTTTTCGAGGTAGAACTAATTCCGCTTTACCTGTTAATTGCGATTTGGGGAGGAGAGCGCCGGGGCTATGCTGCGACTAAGTTTTTAATCTATACTGCATTTTCGGGAATAGTATTGCTGGTTGCTTTCTTGGGTGTAGCTTGGCTGAGCGGTGCTTCTAGTTTTGATATGGTTGGTGCAGCCGGCGCATCGCATTTGCAAGGAGGTTCCCCATTGCCTTTGGTAAGACAAATTGTGTTGCTGGCTGGGGTGTTGCTGGCTTTTGGAATTAAGATTCCTTTGGTGCCTTTTCATACTTGGTTGCCGGATGCTCACGTAGAAGCTTCGACTCCGGTTTCGGTGCTGCTGGCGGGGGTACTTTTGAAGTTGGGAACCTACGGGATGCTGCGTTTTGGTTTGGGTTTGTTTCCGGATGCGTGGGCGGTGGCGGCGCCTTGGTTGGCGAGTTGGGCGGTGGTAAGCGTGATTTACGGGGCGAGTTGCGCGATCGCCCAAAAAGATATGAAAAAAATTGTAGCTTACAGTTCGATCGCGCACATGGGCTACATTTTGTTAGCTAGCGCCGCAGCTACTCCGATTAGTATGCTGGGAACTGTTTTGCAAATGGTCAGCCACGGTTTAATTTCAGGGCTGCTATTTTTGAGTGTCGGTATTGTTTACAAAAAATCCGGCACCCGCAACATCGACGTGCTCAAAGGTTTGTTCAATCCCGATCGCGGTTTGCCGGTAATTGGCAGTTTAATGATTGTCGGCGTGATGGCGAGTGCCGGCATTCCAGGATTGTCTGGATTTATTGCTGAATTTTTGATGTTTAGGGGCAGTTTACCAGTGTTTCCCGTGCAAACTTTGCTCTGCATGATTGGCACTGGTTTAACTTCAGTTTACTTTTTAATTATGGTCAACCGCGCCTTTTTCGGCCGCCTTTCCGATTTGGTGGTGAATTTGCCCCAAGTCCGCTGGGGCGATCGCATTCCTTCGCTAGTGTTAGCAGTAATTATCGCCATCATGGGAGTGCAGCCCGCTGTTTTAGTTGGTTTGAGCGAGAAAACTGCGATCGGCTTAGTATCGGCTGTGCCGGCGCAAGTTAAACAAGTTGCTCAAAACTTAGACTAATATCTTCCCTAGGTTCGTAGTGAGGACTTTAGTCCTCAGAATTTGAAGAGGACTAAAGTCCTCACTACAAACCTTTCTCTGGATTCTGAATTTCTAGGTAATAAAACAGTTATTCAATGAAGGTTCAAATCAAATGACAACTACCGTATTAAAACCCTCTTCCCATCCCCTAGCCGCCTACATTGACATCTTGGAATCAGGCAAAGCTTTGCTTCCCGAATCGGCGGAGAATGTAGTAGAAGTTGTCGGCGTTCTCAAAAGTTACGGTGTAGTTCTCGATGCCTATTCTCGCAATCTCAACTACATCGCTGAAGAACAATTTTTAGTGCTTTTCCCGTTCTTTAAATATTTCAACGGAGAAGTGACAGTGCCGAAATTAATGCGCTATTTGTGGCACGATCGCATTAATTTTGAGTATGCCGAGTATTGCATGAGAACAATGCTTTGGCACGGCGGCGGCGGTATGGACAGTTATTTGGATTCCCCGGAATTTAGCAGCTTGGCCGAAAAGGCGATCGCAGCTAAGTTAAAAGGCAACTTTTTGATGCAGGGACTCCACAAAGCATTCCCAGAGTTTTTACCCGAACAAGTGCGGATGTTGGCTTATTACACGGGTTTGGGGCAGTTTTGGCGGGTAATGAGCGATTTATTTATCGATTTGTCCGATCGCTACGACGCCGGTACAATTAAGTCGATCGCAGAGATAGTAGATTTCGTCTTAGCCGGTTTGGTAAGCGCCGCAGCCCTACCAATCACCTACAGCGTCAAGATACGCGGCGAAGTCTACGATATCCTTCCAGCCTCAGCTAACTTGACCTTTTTACCAGATGTAGCAGTACCTTATGTAGAAGCAGTTTTCTTTCGAGGAACAGCTTTTTTTGGCACAGTTTCCTACAACGCCCAAGCGCACCAAATCCCCGAAAAACAGGGAGATTTTGGCTACGGGGCTTTGTTTGCAGATCCTTTACCCATAGGAGGTGCAGGAATTCCGCCAACTCAATTGATGCAAGATATGCGGCATTTTCTGCCCGATTATTTGCACGAAATTTATCGAACTAGCTGTCGCGGCGAAGACGATTTGCGCGTGCAAATTTGTCAGAGTTTTCAGAAGTCGATGTTTTGCGTGACGACAGCGACTATTTTCGGTTTAGCACCTCATCCCATGAATACCTCCGATCCTGAGGAAAAAAAGGCTAATCGGGCTTATTTAGAAGGTTGGATGGATCGATTTGGCACTTCTCGCTTAGATTGGGCAAATCAGCCAACTATCAGGGCTTGTCAGTTGTTCCCGGAACGGTAATTTTATTCAACCAACTGATATTTTTCACTTATCCGGTCAGTCCGCAAGGGGTTTAAACCCCTTGCTCAAAGCTAAAGTCCTCTGAAGAGGACTAAAATCATTCTTGACAATGCTGCTCTTGGGTGAGTTCTAATGACTTTGACATCATTGAATCAAGCTTTACATCGAATTTTAAAATGGTTAGAAGAACACAAGCCGGAAGCTATTTCATTATTACAACCAGGCTTATCTAATAGAGAAATTGAAGAACTTGTTAAGGACTTGCCGATTCATTTTCCACAAGAAGTTTACGATTTATACAAATGGAAAAATGGCTCAGAAGATAGTCCCGCACAAGAAAATGTTGCTTACATTTTTAATGGATTCAGCTTTTATCCTCTAGAAGATGCCATAAAAATATATCGACACAAGCTCATCGAGCGTAACTGGTCTACGCGAAATATTAATACTCCTGGTTGGATAGAAATATTTTTTTGTTATATAGGAAAAGAAGTGGGAGGTTACGTAGTTATTGACGGCTCTCAAGAAACTCGTCAGGTAATTTTCACTTATAATAAAGACGGTGATGAAGTTACCGCTCGATATACCAGCCTCACCAGCATGATAACAACGATAGCAGAGTGTTATGAAACAGGGGCTTATTCCATAAGTAAACATGAAGATTTTACAGGGACAGTAATTAAGGATTATCAAAAAGCTCATCAAATTTGGTGCAAACACAATTCAGAAATCGTAGATTCACTACTGGAAAAACTCCAAGAATTATCGTCTTATCAATCCTTTCTAGATATAGCAGCCGATATAAGGAAGCTAAAAGACCCAAGGACTGTAAAACTCTTAATTCGGGCTTTACAAAGACCAGTTTTGACTTACGATGATTTATGGATTCAAGAATTAGCTGCCAAGATGTTGGGAGAATTAGGCGATGCTGGGGCTGTTGAACCTCTCATTTCTGCTTTACAAAACGATAGCTGGATGACTCAATATTGGGCAGCAAGATCGCTAGGTCAGGTCAAATATAAACCAGCAAATGACCCTTGGATCGAACCTTTGAAAGATAGCCATAATCGAGTTCGACAAATGGCAGTTTGGGCCTTAGGAGAAATCGGAGATTTAAGAGCTGTAGACTCTCTAATTGATGCTTTGCGGGATAGCGATTATAGGGTAAAACAAGTGGCAAATCAAGCTTGGGATAAACTGGTTGCCAAATTCCCTGAAATTGATGAAGAAATTCCCTTTTAACCTAATACCGTTCAGATAAGAACAATCGGACTTCTTTTCATAAGTCTGCATCTCCCAGAGATTCATGAAATGAAGTTTGTCTGAAAGCGCTAACCCAAGCGTATTGCCTTTTAACCTAATGAGTAATTCATCTGTACTATCTAGATTCGGACTAAAAGACTCGGGCCGTGAGAATCAGTTCCGCAAGTTCCCAACAAACCATAGGTTTCAGCTAAATCCTTGACTAAAGCAGTTTGTTTGGGACTCGGTTTCCAAGGATTGGGATTACCGTAAGCATAGTAAATTTCTACGCCGTCAATGCCGAGACGGGCTGCTTCTGGGATTAGTTTATCTGCGATCGATCGATACCGGCAAGGATGTGCTAGAACCGCTAAACCTCCGGCTTCCTGAATCGCTTCAATTACCCTGGCCGCGGAATAAGAAGCGTAGCCTTCAGTACCTTTACCTCGCAAGTAAGGTGTGAGACTGGGATGTTGCGGATCGAAGGCGTAAGCGAGAATGTGTACGTCGTTGTTGAGCAATTCAGCGTTAATTTCAGCGCCAGTCCAAAGACTCGGCGCTGCGATGTTGCTGTCGCGATTGTTTAATTTCCAATTATCCAGCCAAATTTGAGCTTGAACGTAGCCTTTGGTGCTGTGGTGGTCGGTGATAGCTAAGCCTTTGAGACCACCTGCTATGGCTTGTTCCATCAACTTCTCTGGCTTCAATCGCCCGTCGGAGCAAACTGTGTGCATGTGGAAGTTATAGGAACCCGGACAGCTATCGGCATCAATCGTCTGCAAGACTTGTTTGAGTGCTGAGATATTCTGGGCTTCTGGTTTGAGGCTAGAACTTGTTGAGGGAGCGAGATTGACAGTCATAAGCATTATTATAAAAAAAACTAGCTTTGTTAACTATATCTAATTTTTTCTTTAAATGTTGGGGGCTGCTACAGGCACTGCAAAGCGTTAGTCACATTTTAAACCTGCGGCGGCGGCTGTCGGAAATTCGATCGGCACAAAGGTAAGGCCAAATTGTTCTCTAGCACACGGAACAATGTGCGCTAAGGCTTTAGGAGGGTTTTTCCGATTTCCAGTTGTCGAGTCAAACTCAATTATACCCGTGGCTCCGTCGGCTTTAAAGCCAGGAGATGCTAAGGTTTGTTGCATTCCTTCGCGGCTGGGTTCGGGCTGTATTTCTAAGGCTTTAATCAGGGTTTTAGCGGCGTCGTAGGTTAAAGCCGATCGAGTATTGACCGGGCCTCCCCACAATTTTTCAGCATTAACTGGAAACTTTTTATCAAAACTGATTAACGGATGCCAAAACACGGATACGGCGAGTTTTTCAACAGATTTTAGCTGTTTTACTGCTTTTAAAGTTCTCGGATCGTACAGAGTCCAAGGGCCGACCATCCAATTGCGATTGTTGTTGATTTTAATCATTTCGATCGCATTTTCTCCAGCCTTAGTAACTTGACCGTCTGGAAAGACAGCTAGGGCTGTTATTCCGGCTTTCTCAACTTCTTTGATTGCTGCTTCGGCGTTAAAATCATTTTTAGATAAGTCGTAATTACTGGTTCTAAAAGTAGAACCTCCTTGGGCTTCAAATTGCTTTTTGAATTCTTCCCACAAAGAAGCGCTAAACGGACTGTTGGGATTGTAAAAAACTGCTACTTTTTTTGCACCGACTTTAATCAGTTGATTTACTAAGCCTTCAGCTTCTTTGCTAGTTGTTGGGGCTGTCCGAAAGAAAAATTTCCGAGGTTTGCGCGTTAGTTCTTCTGTTGTGCTTCCCGGAGAAATGGCGATTAGTTTATTTTGATTGTAAATATCTACTGTTTCCACGGTCATGTCGCTGGTGTAGTGTCCGATGACGGCTAAAATATCGGGCTGAGTGACTAGGTAATTTGCCCTTTGCTTTGCGTAGGATTTGATATTGCCGTCATCCGCGATGATGATTCTGAGACCTTTTTTCCTAATAGCTTTTGGTTCGAGAAAGCCTTGACCGGGAAAATCTTTATTGCTGTTATTTGCAACGAGGAGACCTAAATTAACTTCAGTTTGAGCTTGAGCAAGACCTCGCAGCAGTTCTTCGGCTAAATCTGCGTTGACAATGCTACCGTCCTGATTTCTGCGGATGGGAACAACAATTGCGATGGTATAATACTCTGCATTGATTGCTTTGAGCAGGGCATTGTTCATGTAAATTAAAGTTTCTGGGTCTCTGCGGTCTTCTCGCCAGGACTGTTTGAGCAATTTTAAAGCTTCAGAATAATTGGCTTCGGCAAACTCATTGATTCCCCTTTGTTTTGACCAAAGGGCGGAGGTTTGCACTAGAAGTTTTTCGCCAGAACTTACACCATCTGGGGAGGGTGTAGGTAGCGTTTGTGGCTGGGAAATTCTGGGGATTAGCGGGTAAATTTTGGGGATTGAAATTACGATCGCCCCTGCCGCAATTACCGCAACACCTAACAGCAGCCACCGAAAGCGATCTCGCAACACCCGCTCAGGTTTTGGTGACTGAGGCCCTGGGTTAGCTGGCAGGGGCGAGATCGCTTTATGAGGTTTTGTTTCGGGTGGTGGAGGCGATCGCATCGCGTGCAACTCTTCCAAAACCTCAGTCACAGATTGGTAGCGATCTTTAAAGTGGTAGCGAACCATTTTATTAAGAATATTTTTTAGACGATCGCTAACTTGTAAAGTCTGTCGATTGTGCATCGAGTAATCCCAGATAATTTCACAAGTCTTGGGATCTTCCGGGAGATCTCTAGGATGCTGCCCAGTTAGAGCTTGAATGACGATCGCTCCTAGGGCGTAAATATCGTTATAAGGTTGAGCTTTACGCCCGTTGGATTGTTCGGCCGGCATATAACCGCTGGTGCCGATCGCCTGCGATGTGAATATTTTACCTGTAGAGTCAGCCGTCAAAGTGCTGATTTCTTTGACAGCCCCAAAATCAATTAAAACAAGTTTTTTATCTGCTTCGCGCCGAATTAAGTTAGAAGGTGTAATATCGCGGTGAATAATATTTTCTTTATGGACAAACTGTAAAATTTCCAGAATTTCTCGCAACAAGGCGATCGCCTCCTCCTCCATCCACTGTTTACCTGGAGTGAGTTCTTCCTTGAGCTGATTTCCTTTAATGTATTCTTGAACTAAGTAAAAATGGTCATTTTCTTCAAAAAAAGCGAATAATTCGGGAATGCACGGGTGATTGCCGAGACGGTACAAAGCGCTAGCTTCTTTTTCAAATCGCATCCTTGCCTTCTGCAAGACGCGCGGATCGTTCGATGAAGGAAAAGGAATTTCCTTAACAACGCACTCGGGATTTCCGGGTTTGGCTAGATCGTTAGCCCTGTAGGTGATCGCAAACCCTCCCCGTCCCAATTCCTTGATAATTTTGTAGTTTTCGTGGAGGATATGCCCTGACTTGAGACACATATATTTTCCAACACCTGTTGACTGGCTGAGGTCTTTGATGTTGATTATAAGCTTTTTTGTTACCAGATACAGCTTGGCAGTATATCAAATTTATGTGGGTGTATGTCAAAAAAAATATAACTGTCAGCAATTCCTCATTCATTAAGCAATTTTTTTAATTATTTATTTGTAGGTATTTATCTGTAGGGTAGGTGAGTTTGAGAAATATTTCAATTCCTAGTCTGAGATTAGATACTGATGCACTGCCACGATATTAGTCAGGTGCGTCAGTTTGTGATACTATTTTGACAAAAAAATGCTACACAATAAATATTATGTTTGTTTACACTGACCCTGTCGATCGGGTGCGTCGCTGTTAATACCAATTTAAAAAAAGAATGCAACAGTATTCTTCCCCCGCAATACAGCGGGGGGGCTAGGGGGGGTCGAAGAGTGTTGCACGATTTTAAAAAAATGGTACTGACCTCACCTCTGGTAAAATCATCTTTATAAGTTCGTAGTGAGGACTTCAGTCCTCGGATTTTTATGAGGACTGAAGTCCTCACTACGAACCATTTTTACCTTTTTTTATTACATAAAATATGATAATGATTCCTATAAAAAACAAATTCCCAGGCATAAGCTGGGAAGAAAAAATATTACAAATAATGTTGTTTTAATAAATTGAATTTCCCGGGAAGCGGCGATAATTTGGGTGATAATTGAGCAGCGCTGGTAGATTTGAGAGCGGACTGCGGGGCGGGCATTCCGGTTCCGGTGCCGCACCCGATCGCATTTTCCAATCTCAATAAAACACTTGCGTTCATGTTGGATCACCCGTTAAGCTTGAGTGCTGTTGCGAGTCTGGCTTGCCAGATCCAACAGTTGTGCCCAGCGTTTTTGGACTTGTTTGGGGGTGCATTTGAGTGCAGTGCCGATCGCCTTGTCGCATTCTTGATTCCGCTTCATTGCTAACAGTTGTTGTTGTTCGGGCGACAGTTGAGCGCGAAAATCTTCCCATTTGTCTGAAGTCATGCCCAGCTTTTGATCGACATCAGCACCCAGCCATTCGTGGACGAGTTTCCAGTTTTGAGTGCGGGCAAATTTTTCGACGTGGTACTTAAACCGTTGTTGCAGGTAGTCGCGCTGGCGGGAGGACAAACCGAGAACTCGATCGATTTCTGAAGCCGAAAGATCTTGCAATTTTAAAGTCAAGTAGTTCACGCATTCGGGCTGATTTTGAGCTTCCAGATAGGCGATCAATTCGGTGACTACTCGATCGCGCAACACAGCATCAGCCGGATCGACAGTTTCCGAAACCATTTGTTCGCGGACTTGTTGCAGCGCCGGAGAACGGCTGTAGATTTCTGCATCTTCTCCCTTGCCGGATTCTACAGCCATTTCAATGTCGATCGCAGTTTCAGGAGGTTGGCCCTTAGCAAATCCTTGAGCGCGCAGCACGATCAGGCGTTGGCGGTTGCGGCCCGGTAAACCGATTTGGCGCTTGGCGTATTGTTCGGTGAAAGCCATGTACTCAGCCAATTCAATCTGGGTGCGGGGAGTGTAGTTGAGATCCAGTTGGTGTTCGCGGCGGAAAGCCCGTAAAGCTTCGATGTAAAAGCCTTGCAAAAAGTCTTCAATCATGTTGTAGCGAGCTTGGAAGTTCAAGTTCGATCGAAACGAAGCAACATGACGGTAAATCATCGATGCGAGGTGAGAGTGCAGTTGGACGCGGCCTTGTTTGGAACCGAGGCGGTAGAATTCCAGAGTTTTTTGCAACCGGTGCTCGGCCAAGGTGATTTGCCAAGCTTCAACTTCGCCGGAAACTTGGATGCGATCGCTTTTTTGGCAAATCCGTTCGACTTCCTTAGCAATCCGCATCGCCACTGTTTGAGCGCTGCGGCTGGCAGTTTTCATTTCAGCTTCCAATTCTTTGAGCGCGAATTCAGCTAAAGCCAGGACATCGATGCTGGAAACTGTATTGATTTCGGCGGTTTGTTCGGTGGAGGCGGCCGGAATGAAATTGAGGTTAGAAGCGGTGTTGCAGTGAACAGGGGTGGCAGTTTTGACAGTCATGGCGTTTATCTGGTGGTAGCGCACAGCGTGCGAGGACATTTTTCAGGGAGCGAGGCGGCAGTGGCTGGCGGTTTCGCTTGGCACGGCTGATTCAACTCTCTATGTATTGAATATAAGGAAATACAGATAGGCACAGTGATGCGAGTGTTCCACTCTCTCATGCAACAGTTTTTGGCTGCTGTTTCTGATTCTAAGCGCTGGCTGTGGAAGATTGATTTTATTACCCTTAAAGCCTTACTGTACAAGCATTCTGAACTGTATTTCGGGTAGGGCGATCGCGACAAAGATTGACGGTGTTCCGGGGCCGCTGAGTGGACAATTTACCAACTGGCCTTTTGAGGGGGTTTTCGGCGTCGGAGATTGCGGAATTGAGACTCGGCAGAATGTAGCGAACTGCAATGTCTTCAGAACCTACGCTACAGCAGTTGGGAAACCCGGTGAATTTAGAAATTTGCTCTTAGTAAAACGGGCAACGGCTTTTTTTGAACGAACCGCGAAGACGCAAAGGACGCGAAGGAAGATCGGAAAAGTAGGGTGTGCATCGCGCACCGCTTCGCCTGTCTGCCAACAATTCACGCCGATTCTCTTTCCAACACCAAAGTGACTGGGCCGTCATTATCTATAGAGACTTGCATCATGGCTCCAAACGAACCTGTTTCGACTTTTAAGCCGCTGTGGCGCAACTTTTTGACAAATTTCTCATAAAGTTTTTCGGCGGCTTCTGGGGCGGCAGAGCGATGGAACGAAGGGCGCCGACATGAGCGACAGTCGCCGTACAGCGTAAACTGACTGACAACCAGCAACTCGCCGCCGATGTCTTGTACGGACTTGTCCCAGCGCCCGCCGTCGCTGGCTGAATCGGGAAATAAACGCAATTCTAGGCATTTGCGAGCCATCCAGTCGAGTTCTGCTTCGGTGTCTGTGTCCGCAATACCTACAAGCAAGTTGAGTCCGCGGCCAATTTTGCCGACAATTTCACCGTTAACTTCAACTTGAGATGATTTGACTCGCTGGATGATTACTCGCATGGGAAATCAGAAATATTTAAATTAAAAACTCACAAGGAAAAGGTAAACTTCTTTTTTTAACAGTCCTCGACGCATCAATACTATAGAAACCGGGTTTTTTACCAGCATTAAAGGCATTGATACAGTTTTTTGGTAAAAAACCCGGTTTCTGGCCACTCGTGCGTAAGTCCTTTTTAAGAGTAATATCATGTCCCCTTAAAAGACCATAATTAACATTGGTTTGTAGTGAGGACTTTAGTCCGCATTATCAGAGGACTAAAGTCCTCACTACAAACCTTTATATCTTGGTTTTCGCAGCCAAGTCTCTCGGCTTTTTAAAGGTTCAGTTTTTCCCAAAACCTTTGCCGCGATCGGGTGCAGGCATACAGAGACAGTTTTCTATTTGCGATCGCAAAGTCTCGGTATCCAAACCCTGACCGATCAGAACAAGCTGGTTTTTCGGCTCACCTTTCCACTGGTCGTCATCCATTGAAAACCGCTTGCCGCTCAAGTGAAATATATGCCGTTTCGGACTTTCTTCAAACCACATAATCCCTTTCGCACGAAATACGTTTGTAGGCATTTGGTGGTCTAAGAAATATTGAAATTTCCTCAGAGAAAACGGCTTGTCGCTCTGGAAAGAAATTGAGGTAAATCCGTCATTGTCTAAATGACCGGAGTGATCGTGATGGGCGTGATCGTGATGGCTGTGGTCGTGATGGTCGTGATGGTCGTGATGGTCGTGATGGTCGTGATGACCGTGATCGTGATGGTCGTGATGGTCGTGATGACCGTGATCGTGATGGTCGTGACTGCTAGGAGTTTCCTCAGATTGGAAATATTTGTCAGATTCAAACAATCCGACGCTGAGGACTAGAGGTAGGGGAACTTGCGATTTTACCGTTCGCAGAATTCGAGCACCTTGTTTGACATCGCGAATTTTAACTTCCAACAAATCTAAATCTGCTTCTTCAACCAAATCTGTTTTGTTGAGGATAATAATATCGCCATAAGCTATTTGACTGTAGGCTGCTTCTGAGTTGAACAAATCTAAGCTGTAGTTGGCTGCGTCTACTACTGTAACTATCGAATCTAGACGGGTCATATCGCGCAGTTCTGTCCCTAAAAAAGTTAGAGCTACTGGCAGCGGGTCGGCGAGACCGGTGGTTTCGACTACTAGATAATCGAGATTTTCTTGACGTTCTAAAACTTTGTAAACTGCATTAACCAAATCTTCATTAATCGTGCAGCAGATGCAGCCGTTGTTGAGCTCGACCATGTTGTCATCGGTGGTGACAATCAGTTCGTTGTCGATGCCGATTTCACCAAATTCATTGACCAAAACTGCTGTTTTCAAACCTTGCTGGTTGGTCAGGATATGGTTGAGCAGGGTTGTTTTACCACTGCCGAGAAATCCTGTAATGATTGTAACGGGCAATCCGTGTTTGGGAGCGTCCATCGCCGTTTCTGTCTCGGACTGAGTTGTAGATTGCATAGCTTGACTGTCAAATAATGTCGATCGCACTTTTCTTGTGGTTCTTATTGTATCTTATTTAAGCCGAGGCCCCATCAACCCGGTTTCGGGCAGAAATTGTGGGTGGGGCGGCATCGCATCTACGCATCCACCGCAAATTGGCCCCAGAGTACGAAGGCTATTGGCTTACTGCCTGTTTTTCTGGTAAATCCAGCGGCGACAAATTTGGGGCAGACGGACGCAAGTGCGATCGACCAATTCCCCCTGCTCTATCATGGTTTTTACGATCGAGTTGCGTAAAATCTTTATTTTTTAACTATCAATTAAAACAGGGCGGTGGCTCACAACAGCCACCGCCCTCAAGATAGTATTGCACTATTCTTTATCTGTGCTTACCCAGGAAGCAAGACTGCATCGATGATGTGGATGACGCCATTATCAGCAGCAACGTCGGCTGTTGTAACGGTAGAATCATTAATTTTGACGCCGTTGGAAGCATCAATTTTAACTTCAGAACCTTCAACTGTCTTGGCAGATTTCAGCTTGACTACATCAGCAGCCATAACTTTGCCAGAAACGACATGATAAGTCAAGATTTTTGTGAGCTTAGGAATGTCCTTAAGCAGTGCTTCTACAGTACCTGCGGGAAGCTTAGCAAAAGCATCGTCTGTAGGTGCAAAAACTGTGAAAGGGCCGGCGCCTTTGAGAGTATCTACTAAACCAGCAGCTTGCACGGCAGCAACTAGGGTTGTAAAAGAGCCTGCCGAAACGGCGGTATCAACGATGTCAGCCAAGTGAGTCACCTAGGTTTTGTATTCCGTAAATCAATATATAGCACTTCTCAGAAAGATGAGGTACAAGTTTAGATTAAAGAATTGAAGAATTTTAGATTTTAGATTGGGGGATTGGAGGATTGGAGGATTGGGCGATTCGGGGATTTTGTAATTTTGTAATTTTGTAATTGCTAATGAATTGGTGAATACCTCATCCTAAATTTTCCTTTTTTTGGGTCAGTTTTTCTGATATAAATAGCCAAATATCTTTATATAAATAAGTTAGTAAATACCTGTATAAAGGTAGATGAAAAATTCTATGTTTTAGGGTATCTTAAAGTCAAAACAATGCGATCCTAAATACATTAATAAGCCGATCGTCCAGGCGCAGTGTGAAACGTCAATGCAGGGCGATCGACATTTTGACTAACTTGGGATCGCAAATTAAATAACTTACAATTTTAATTGTTCTTGTGGGATGGGCGGGAGAGCCCGTCCAGAAAGAACGGGCTCTCCCGCCCATCCCACAAATATGTGTAAATTATTTAATTCTCATTCCTTGGCAAAACATTCAACTATCGATCTTTGCCAAAAGCTGACAAAAACTTTCTGCCTGGTGAGGCAATTGGTTGTCCAAAAAACTGCGTTACACTTATATAGGTATCTTTACAAAACAACATAAAAGCATGACAGTTGCCTATCCCCGCAAGCTACGCAACGGTATGGGAGCGCGCGAGATTTTAAGTCAAGTGGTGCGCGATCGCGAAATCCACCTGATCACCCTCAACCGCTACCGCTTCAGCGAACAGCGCAGTTGCAAAGACCTCACCGACTTGATCGAACAGCTAGACGGCGAACCGGCCGAACTCGTGCGGGATCTTTCCCGGCATATCTCGGACGAAGCGCGACACGCCATGTGGCTTACCGACTTGCTGGTAGACATCGGCGAGAAGGTAGGAACGCCGCCGGGAGTCTCCTACATTGACGAATTTGAAAGGTTGCTCGACAGCGACCAAAAAGACCCTACCAAAGACCGCGAAGATTTTGTAATTTCTTCCCTAGCGGCGATTAATGTCACCGAGAAGCGGGGATGCGAGTATTTCTCAGCGCACATCCACGCCCTCAAAAATGCTCCCCAAACCGACGAAAACGTCAAAATCCGCGAAACCATCGAAAAGATTTTTCCCGAAGAAGCTGGTCACGTCCGCTGGGGCAACCGCTGGCTGGGTGCAATTGCTGCGAAGAGTCCGGCACACCGCGAGAAGGTGGAACAGGCGAAACGCAAGTATGCGGCGATCGAACAAGCAGCATTTGCATCGGGAATGGATATCATGCTGGGAGCAGAACTGCGTCGCGTCACCCGTCTCGTGGACATTGCTAACACGATGCCCATGTGGGAACGCCCGCAATATCTGATGGAACGCTTGCCGGCAACCTTGCTCGCCCCCGATTTGCAAATGACCAGAGTCGATGTAGCTCAACGGGCCTGGAACCGAGACCCGCAGGCCTTTGTGGAGAAATTTGTGCCGATGTTCCTCAATGGCATGAATAATACCCAGAAGAAGCCGGCCGCGACTAAGCCGAGTCAACAAAGCTAGAGAAACCGGGTTTCTGGAGATTTGGGCTTTGATGCTGAGTCTGGAGGAGAGAAACCCGGTTTCTGGGTTTCTCGGATGCAAAGCGGCCGCGAGAAACCGGGTTTCTGGAGATTTGGGCTTTGATGCTGAGTCTGTGGAGAGAAACCCGGTTTCTGGGTTTCTCGGATGCAACAAAACTAGAGAAACGGGGTTTCTGATACTCTGGGCGAATCCAAGATTTTAAATCTACAATCTCAACCTGTAGGAAGTACACTGATTAGTGGAAAAGTGTCCGTCAAATCACAACCATGACTAACAGCGAGCCGAACCTACAAACAGCTTCCGCAGAAAGCCTATCTAGCGAAAGCGCGATCGCCTCCGAGCAGGTCGAAAAAGCCACAGCAGTGAGCTATGCCGAAGAAATTGAAACTGTGATTGCCAGCATGGCTGTAGACCAAAAAGTGATGGTCGGTCAAAATGAAGCTGGCGGACATCTTTGGAAATTTAAGTACGGCAGCGTTGAAGTGTTCGTGCAACTCACGGGCGAAACCGAAAATGACACTTTGACTGTTTGGGCTTTTGTGCTTCAGTTGCCGGCAAAGAATGAAGCTGAATTAATGCGGAAACTGCTAGAAATGAATTGGCTGGCTACTTTAGAATCTCATTTTGCGATCGTTGACAACCAAGTTGCGGTAGTATCGACTCGGACGATAGCCGAAATCTCCACCGGGGAAATTTCTCGGGTGATTACTATTGTCGCCACCATCGCCGATGACAACGACGACTTACTGCAAGCTGAATTTGGTCAGTAGTTATTAGTTGGTTGTTAGTTGTTCTTTGTTAGTTGTTGATTGTAACAACCAATAACCAATAACTAATAACCAGTAACTAATATGCAGGCCCTGCGATCCAAGAAATAGCGATTCCCAGCCCCAAACCGACGAACACTTGAAAAGGAGTGTGTCCCAGCAACTCTTTCAGGCGAGCCTCATTAAAGTTGTGGTCTTCCTCAAAAAACTCGTCAATAATTTGGTTGAGGATTTGAGCTTGCTTGCCTGCTGCTTGGCGGACTCCAGCAGCGTCGTACATGACAATAATTGCAAAAATGGCTGCGATCGCAAATTCTGGACTTTCCCATCCCATCGTTTGTCCGACTCCCGCAGCCAAAGCGCCCACAAAAGATGAGTGAGAGCTGGGCATTCCGCCAGTTGTTACTAAATACCGCAAATTAAACTTGCGATTTTTGATTAATTCGATCGGCAATTTAATGATTTGAGCCGACAGACAAGCGATCAAAGCAACTATCAGTACATGATTGTTTAAGATGCCGCTGCAAATTTCCTGCATATTCTTTAGTATTTCTAGTTACTGCGGCTGGTAATAAAATCGGCGATCGCCAATAGCGGTTGGGCTTTATTCCCAAACACTGTCAATTGAGCCTTAGCATCAGCAACAAGTTGTTTAGCTTGACGCCTTGACTCCTCAATTCCCCACAAACTAGGATAAGTCACCTTTCCGGCTTGAACATCTTTGCCAGCGGTTTTGCCCAATTCTTCGGCAGTAGCAGTAATATCCAGAATGTCATCAATTATCTGGAAAGCCAGCCCAATATTCTTGGCAAAACGAGACAAACGCTGCAAATCCGCAGCCGACGCGCCAGCCAGAATTGCCCCACAAACCACGCAGGCTTCTAACAGCGCGCCGGTTTTGTGAGCGTGAATGTAGGTCAAAGTTTCTATAGAAACATCTTTCAATCCTTCCGATTCCAGGTCAAGTACCTGACCGCCTACGAGTCCAGGAGCGCCGGACGCGCGCGCCAAATGGGCGATCGTCTGCAACACCTGTTGGGGGGGTACGTTCTGAGTTTGAGTGGCGATAAATTCAAAAGCATAGCTCAACAAACCATCGCCGGCCAAAATGGCGATATCTTCGCCGTAGACTTTGTGGTTTGTCAGTTTGCCGCGCCGGTAGTCATCATTGTCCATTGCGGGCAAATCGTCGTGAATTAGCGACATGGTGTGGATCATTTCCAAAGCGCAAGCTGTGGGCATTGCCATTTGGGAAGTGCCACCGGCGATTTCGCACCCTGCAAGACACAGGATCGGACGAAGCCGTTTGCCCCCTGCTAGCAGTGAGTAGCGCATGGCTTCGTAAATTTTCTCTGGGTAGATGACCTGGATCGCACTGTCGAGAGCTACCTCTATCGCCTTTTTCTGTTCGACTAGGTAAGTAGATAAGTCGAAAGCGGATTCCGGTTGAGACGAATCCATTTCTGTTGCTGCAAATACCATCCCTTGCTCTCTTGTACTGAATGTGACGAAAGGATACTTTGATTTATTCGGGTCGATCGCGCCGACTTTTAGGGGGGCGATCGATCGAAATCTGAGACTCAATTTAATCATTCTACGGGTGTTTTTGCACAGAAACTTATTGCAGTGTGGTGAATGTCAAGGATTTAGTTTTGCTTGAGGGTTGGGATATGAAGTTGTTGACACCGGAACAGATTCGGGCGAGCATCTGCTTTTCTGAGCAGTCAGGAGATGTGCGATCGCTCGCCCTGCTTCACCAAAGTATTTTGTTAAATTTTATTTAGTCGGGCGCTACCGTGGATATAAACTAGCCTAGAGTAAAATCACAAACAAACCACATATGGGACGTGGCCAGGGCTGCGAGAAGGCTCGCCAACCGCCACAGAGCGGCCGTTCGTCAGCAAAAAATAGCAACAATACTCAGTAGAAGCTTACGGTAGATCATGCAACCCTTTAAACTGCCAGAATTTTATATGCCTTGGCCCGCGCGGCTGAACCCAAACCTGGAAGCCGCGCGAGTTCATTCCAAAGCATGGGCCTACGAGATGGGCATACTTGGCTCAAAAGAAGAAGCCCAAGGCCAGCCTATTTGGGACGAACGCAAATTCGATGCCCATGACTACGCCTTGCTTTGCGCTTATACTCATCCAGATACACCAGGTACGGAATTAGATTTAGTAACAGACTGGTATGTGTGGGTATTCTTTTTTGACGATCGTTTCTTGGAAATCTACAAATGCAGTCAAGACATGATTGGTGCGAAAAAACAATTTTTTATCATTTTAGGAGGCCCAATGAATCAGTTTATCATAAGACCGGTAGGGCTTGGCAGCGCGGTTACGCGTGTCAGCCGAGCGGGATGTGACGTCCGCGCGGGTAAGCCATTGCCCAGCCAGATACAACCTCGATTGCAGGACATCAATTTTGGTTGCCCCTGGCCGTTGCGGGAGAGTCCGCACCTCGAATCGGCGCGCGCCCACGCCCTGTCCTGGATGGTGGAACTCAGGCTCGTCAAGGATCCCGAGGCCAACGAGCGGCAGTACCGCGACTGGAAGCTCGCGGAGTGCGCCGCCTGGTTCTATCCGGATGGCACCGCCGACGGCGTGGCCCTCGTGGCCGATCTGATGGGATGGTACTTCGCCCCGTTCGACGATCAGTTCGATGGCGAGCTCGGCCGGGCTCCGAGCGTCTCCGCCAAGGCGATCGGTAATCTGATCGAGATCTTGGATCTGCCCGAAGGCTCAGTGACGCGGGCCTCGTACCCGGTCGCGCTGGCCTTCGCCGACATCTGGCAGCGCAGCAGCCGGCACATGTCGCCCGCGTGGAGGCAGCGCGCGGCCTACCACTGGAAGCAATACCTGATCGGCCAGCTCGGAGAGGTCGTCAACCGCGCCCACGAGCGCAGGCCGGACGCGGAGAGCCACCTCCGGCAGCGCGTCGCGACCACCTCGAGCCCCGTGCTGTGCGATCTGATCGAGTCAGTCGCCGGATTCGAGCTGCCGTCCGAGGCCTGGCACATGCCCGTGATGTATGAGCTCCGGCAGCTCGCGGCCGAGATCGTCAGCATCACGAACGACCTGGTGTCCGCGGAGAAAGAGGAAGCGGCCGGCGACACCGACAACAACCTGCTCCTGATCCTCGAGAACCAGGAGGGGTATTCTCGGCTGGAGGCGATCGAGAAGCTCCGGCAGATGACCCACACGCGCTTCGAGCGCTTCCTCCGCCTGGAGCAACAGGTCCCCGACATCGACGACGTCCTCGACGACGCGGGCCGGGTCGTCCTCCGGCGCTACCTCCAAGGTCTGCACGATCTGGTGGCCGGGGACAACGAGTGGGAGCACACATCCGGTCGCTACGTCGTCGATCGACCGGCGCCCGCGATCCCGGGCATTACCCTATCCGAAGGCATTGGGGGAGCCGGTCTCACCGGGCTAGGGACTTCGGCGGCACGGATTGGAAGACCATGTATACCGATCGAGAATGCTGAGTCAATTATTTCCCCCAAAAAGTTGGTTGGTGTCCTCAATGGGCTAGGTACTTCGGCGGCAAACATTGGAATGCCATCTATACCTGAGACTGATCGGGAGAGCATTCAGTCAATGCCGATCGTCGAGAATGCTGAGTCAATTATTTCCCCAAAACAGTTGTTTGGTATCCTCAATGGGCTAGGTACTTCGGCGACACAGATCAGCTCGTTGGTCGGTTCGGACAATCCTGTTGCAAATAATCGGTAAATTTCAATCGAATTGTATCTTTTTGTCAAAGATACAATTCGATTGTCTATTTTTACAAGACAATCTGTCTTGTTGACTTCGGTTTTTGTCGCTCGCCATTCGGTCAAGTAAAACCAAGTTGTTTTTTGAGTAACTAGAAAGTGAAGAATTAGTTTATGACCTATTCCAATGATTCGGGTTCAGATGTTGAGAATCAGCAGCCTCAGTTGAGTTTAAGTACAGCAGCGGCCCGTAATTTGGCGACGACCACCAAATCTGTACCGCAGATGCAGGAAATTACCTCGCGGTGGTTGTTGAAACTCTTGCCGTGGGTGCAAACAAAGGGTGGTGTATATCGAGTTAACCGTCGTTTAAGTTATACCGTAGGTGATGGGAGAATTACTTTCACAAATACTGGCGCAACTGTACAAGTAATTCCCCAAGAACTTACTGAGTTGCCATTGCTGAGAGGGTTTGAGGACACGGAAGTTTTAACTGCGTTGGCGAAGCAGTTTGTGCAGGAAGAGTACGCCGCCGGGGACACGATCGTTGAAATAGGTCAAGCAGCCGATCGAGTATTATTGATCGCCCGTGGTAAAGTTAACAAGATTGGTCTTGGCAAGTATGACGAGCAGGTTGTTTTAGATGTACTCGCTGATGGCGATCGTTTCGGCGATGAGTCTCTGGTAGAGTCTCAAGACACCTGGCAGTATACCCTCAAAGCTCTTACCAGATGTATTGTATTAGCATTACCTCAACAGGCGTTTGAGCAAATCCTTAACCAGTCCGAAGCTTTACAAACTCAGGTTGATAAGTTCCGTTCCCTCCTGTGCCAGCCACAAACTACAGAAGGTGAAGCTGCTATTAATGTATCTGCGGGTCATCGCGGCGAGACTGAGTTACCTGGTACTTTCGTAGATTACGACCTTTCACCCCGCCAATATGATTTGAGCATTGCCCAAACCGTGTTGCGGATCAGTACCCGCGTTGCGGATCTGTACAATGAACCGATGAATCAGACCGAGCAACAATTGCGTCTGACTGTTGAGGCATTACGGGAACGTCAAGAACACGAAATGATCAACAACCCCGAATTTGGGTTGCTGCATAACGCTGACCTCAAACAACGCATCTACAGCAGCAGTGGCGCACCTACGCCGGACGACATGGACGAATTGCTGGCTACGGTATGGAAAGACCCAGGATTCTTCCTGGCTCATCCCCGCACGATCGCTGCCTTTGCTCGCGAGTGCAATCGCATAGGGATCTATCCACAAAGCATTGACATGGGCGGCCAACAAGTTCCGGCTTGGCGTGGTGTACCGATCTTTCCCTGCAACAAGATCCCCATCACAAATACCCGCACCAGTTCTATCCTCTTACTCCGCACAGGTCTTGAAAAACAAGGCGTTATCGGTTTACATCAAACTGGTATCCCTGACGAATATCAACCTAGCTTGTCTGTCCGCTTCATGGGCATCAGCGAAAAGGCAATTATGTCTTATCTCATCACAGCTTACTACTCCGCAGCCGTCCTAGTACCTGACGCCCTCGGCATCCTCGAAGATGTAGAAGTCGGTCGTTAATTAGACCTCGACCATATTTATTGTGGAACAGGCATCCTGCCTGTTCAAAACTTGCTTATTTGGAGAGGTCTATTGGTGCTGAGAGGTTAAGGTAAATGATTTTTGTCGATCGGTAATTACGCTCTCTTTTAAGCGTTAAATACAGTAATTATTGACAAAAAAATCGCCTTAAGCTCTCATATCATGTCCGGTCGATTACCATAAAAAACCGTTTGTAGTGCGGACTTAAGTCCGCTCGCTTGTTGCGGACTTAAGTCCGCACTACGAACCAATTTTATAGTGGTCGATAGACCGGACATGACGATATCACCTATTAGAGCGGGTATTTTTGTTAGTAAGTAAAGGATGAGGTAATGACATATTCTAATGATTCGAGTTTGGAAGTTGAAGGTCAGCAACCTCAACTGAGTTTAGGTACAGCCGCAGCCCGTAATTTGGCGACGACAACCAAATCTGCACCGCAAATGCAGGAAATTACCTCGCGGTGGTTGTTGAAGATGTTGCCGTGGGTGCAGATCAAAGGTGGTACTTATCGGGTGAACCGTCGGTTGACCTATACCGTAGGTGATGGGAGAGTTACTTTCACCAATACAGGCGCGACTGTGCAGGTAATTCCTCAAAAACTTTGTGAATTGCCCTTGCTGCGAGGGTTTGATGATATTGAAGTGTTGACCGCTTTGGCCAATCGGTTTGTACAACAGGAGTTCGCACCCGATGACATCATAGTGCAGTCAGGTCAGCGGGCCGATCGGCTTTTCCTAATTGCTCATGGTAAAGTTAATAAATTTGGTATTGCCAAATACGAAGAAGAACCTTTATTGGGCGCGTTAGCCGATGGCGATCGTTTTGGCGATGAGGTTTTAGTCGCGTCTCAAAGCAGTTGGAAGTTTACCGTTAAGGCCCTCACCCGATGCACTGTATTAGCGCTACCACAACAGGCGTTTCGGGAAGTGCTTAACCAGTCGGCCGCTTTGCAGGCTCATATCGATCGAGTCATAACTCGCGCACAATTACCGCAGAATAAGCAGGGTGAAGCCGCCATTGCTTTATCTTCGGGACATACTGGAGAAACTCAATTACCAGGGACTTTCGTTGACTACGAACTCTCCCCCCGCGAATATCAGTTAAGTATTGCCCAAACTGTGTTAAGGATAAATACTCGCGTTGCTGATTTGTATAATGAACCGATGAATCAGATGGAACAACAATTGCGGCTGACTGTTGAGGCATTGCGGGAACGTCAAGAATATGAGTTGATCAACAACCGTGAATTTGGTTTACTGCACAATGCTGACCTTAAACAGCGTCTTCACCCCCGCAGCGGCCCTCCCACACCTGATGACCTCGATGAACTGCTTACCCGCCGTAGAAAGTCTAAGTTCTTCCTAGCCCATCCCCGCACTATTGCAGCCTTCGGCCGGCAGTGTAACCGCTTGGGCATCTATCCACAAAACATCGACATGGACGGAAGTAAAGTTATTGCGTGGCGCGGTGTACCTATTCTTCCTTGTAATAAGATACCCATCACCAAGAACCAAACCAGTTCTATCCTTGTGATGCGTACTGGTGAGGAAGATGGGGGCGCGATCGGTTTACAGCCAACGGGGATACCTGACGAATACCAACCAGGTCTATCTGTTAGATTTATGGGTATTAGTGAAAAGGCCATTATGTCCTACCTTGTTACTGCATATTACTCCGCAGCCGTGCTAGTACCTGACGCGCTTGGTATCGTTGAAGATGTTGAAATCGGGCGCTAGGAGGGATTCCGGTTGGGATTAATCGATGAGTGATTAAGGTCGATCGCGCCGACTTTTACCGTGGCCGATCGATCGGTACGCCTCTAATCGCTAATATTGAAGACTTGATAAGTCTCTGGCTGTCTCCAAAAACCGTAGCACCGCCTCTGTGGGATGACTCAGCCAAATCAGAGAAATGGAGACGATCGGACTTGGTTCTTGTAACTCTTTGTAAACAACCCCGCTGCGCTGGAAATTTTGCATCGATGCGGGGACGATCGCCACCCCCATGGAGGCTGCTACCAAGCTGATAATTGTCTGCATTTGAATCGCTTCTTGACCGCAGATCGGGCTAAAACCGGCTTGCTGACACAGACTGACGATCGGATCGTACAATCCTGGAGCGAGGGAACGGGGAAATAAGATGAACGGTTCGGCAGAAAGTTCGCGCAATTCCACAACAGCGCGTGAATCTGCCTTAGGATGCGTTTCTGGCAGCGCCACGATCAGAGGTTCTCGAAAAACGATTTCGGAATTTATGCCATCTTCCTCGATCGGCGGACGCACGAAGCCGATATCAATGCGCCCTTCCCGCAGCCGCTGCAACTGTTCGTTGGTTGTGAGTTCGTGCAGTTCGAGTTTGACGGCGGGAAACCGAGTGCGAAACGCCTGCAAGATGGCTGGAACTACATTGTGTGCAGCGGAGCTCACAAAGCCTACAGTGAGTTGGCCGAGTTCGCCGCGACTTGTCTGTTTGCCGAGTAGAATGGCGCGATCGACTTGCTGCAAAATTTTCTGTGATTCCTCAAAAAAAACCTGTCCCGCTTCCGTGAGCACAACAGTCCGCTTCGTGCGGCGAAACAGTTGAAAGCCCAATTCCGCCTCCAAATGCTGAATTTGTTGGCTTAGCGGAGGTTGAGCCATGTGCAGTCTTTCCGCTGCGCGAGTGAAATTCAGTTCCTGTGCAACGGCAATAAAGTAACGCAAATGTCGCAGTTCCATAGCTTCCCAATCATTAATATTTTAAAAGTATAAGTTGTTAGTTGAAAAGATATTGGACATTAATGATGGTATTTAATACAGTGATTAATAGTCGAAGTTGAGATTTAAATAATGGCTAATTTGGATACAAAAATTAGAGAAGCCGAACTTGCAGACTTGGAACTAATTCTGACTTTTATCGCGCAAAAAAGCGAATTCGATGGAGCGAAAGATTTGTTGGCAGCAACCGCAGATCAATTGCAGCAAGCTTTATTTAGTCAACCTCCGCTAGTGCGGGTAGTATTGGCTGAAGTTGCAGGCACTGCTGTAGGATTTGCGATGTTTTATGCTACCTATTCAAGTTTGTTGACCCAGCCTTGTCTGTGGCTTGATGATTTATTTGTGCAAGCTCCCCTGCGCGGTATGGGAGTCGGTACAGCTTTGTTGAAACATTTGGCACAAATTGCTGAATCCACAAATTGCGGGCGAATTGAATGGACTGTTAATGCTAAAAATTCAGCGGGAGTTGCTTTTTATGAGAAGCAGGGAGCGCGGATTTTGGAAAATATTAGGGTTTGTCGGATGGATGCAAGTACGATCGCCCAACTCGCTAATACATAATTTGATTGGTTTTGTGAAAAAGATTTTTTTTCCCGCAGAGAACACAGAGAACACAGAGAAAGAGAAGACAGAGAAGGCAGATTTAGGGTAATTATCATGTCACAACAATCTTGGAACACAGCTCTTTACGAAGAGCAGCACGCTTTTGTTTGGCAATATGGCGAATCGCTGTTAAAATTACTTGCTCCGAAGGCTGGAGAGCGCATTGTAGATTTAGGTTGCGGTACGGGACAGTTAACTGCAAAGATTGCTGAAAGTGGTGCTTTTGTGCAAGGTATTGATTCTTCTTTGGCTATGATTTCTACTGCTAAATCTAATTATATTGATATTAATTTTGCGGTGGCGGATGGCAGGAATTTTCACGTGGAAGAGCCGTTAGATGCTGTGTTTTCTAATGCGGTTTTGCACTGGATTAAAGAGCCGGATGCTGTAATTAATTGCGTGGAAAAAGCGCTGAAGCCGGGAGGGCGTTTTGTGGCTGAATTTGGCGGTAAGGGGAATGTGGGGGCGATCGCCCGCGCGCTTTTGAGCGTTTTGTCGGAATTTGGCTTGAAGGAGCCTGAATCGCTTAATCCTTGGTATTTTCCGAGTATTGGTGAGTATGCTCTGCTGCTGGAAAACCACGGTTTTGATGTGGGTTATGCGGTTTTGTTCGATCGCCCGACTCCTCTAGAAGGCGGTAGCGCTGGTATGGTAAATTGGATTGAGATGTTTGCAGGCGGGTTTTTGTCGGGTTTGTCACCGTTCGTGCGATCGGGCGCAATCGATCGAGTTGAAGAATGTTTGCGTCCCGCCCTTTACCGCGATGGTAATTGGAGTGCAGATTATCGCCGAATTCGCGTTGTTGCTGTCAAGAAATAGACCAGATTCCCCAAATAGCTAGGAAGGACGCTGCTCAAAGCCCATCCCACAACTTTTTATTCTTGTGGGATGGGCTTTGAGCAGCGTCCCAAAAATTGATTAAAAACTTTTGCAATCTTGTCTAATAGTCGGCGTAGGCGGCAGAATTAGCCTGTATGGTAGCGAATTATATTCGTCCGTCATTTGTGGTTTCATTCATCGAATTTGGTATTAAATAAATCGCATAACCTCTATATGTAGTAGTAGTAGGGTGCGCAGTGCGCACCTTACCTGAATAAATCGCATAACCTCTATATGTAGGGTGCGCAGTGCGCAGCTTACCTGAATAAATCACATAACCTCTATATGTAGGGTGCGCAGTGCG